>CAZVSL010000116.1:420-13157 GCA_964629935.1 uncultured Calditrichaceae bacterium
TCACTCCGGCGCCACTACCAATTTCAGCACCTTCGTCGCGCCCAGCTCCGGCATCTCCACATGTGCGATGTAGATGCCGCCGCCAACAGTCTTACCTGACTCATTTTTTAAATCCCAGCGCAGGAATTGTCCCGGCTCGGTCTTTTCAAGCTTGCGAACCAGCGCACCGGCGAGTGTAAAAATTCGAATGGTGGCCTGCTGCGGCAAATGCGAGAACGTCACAAGCCGCCGGGAAAGCGCGTTTCAAAGCTGAAAATACCAACATAAGGATTCGGAAAGACATTGACTTGCTCGACATCCTGCCTGGCCTGCTCCACCGAAAACGCAGGCGCATAGTCTGCGGTTGAGAATGTGTAGACATCGTCCTCGCTGAATGGCTTGGTGGTATGAATCCGAATCACCGTGCCCGGCGGCGCTGCCACGCCGTTGCTGTCGACATCGCAGAGGACCATACGGGCAATATATTCGATCTGGCCGAAGCTGCCGTCATCAACGAACCCGTCGCGAGCGTCTTCTTCATACCTCTCATAGCCCCGTGAATCGAAGTAGAAATACGTCCAGTCAGAACAATGCCGACAACCGAGCGCCGGATCCGTGTAGGACAGAGTCCAGGTAGTTTCCCCTTCAGGGCTGAAGTGAATAGGAATCAGTCGCACATCATCACTCGGATCATCGGGTGTTGCGATGCCGATGTTCCAGAGCTGAAACGGCACACGGGCAGCGCTGTTATCGACGAAAACCCACCAGCCGAAGCTGCCATCTTCGAGGCTGGTGAGGCGCATCTCGAAGTCAAACGGCACGGCATTGCCGATATTTCGGGCTAAGCGTTCAATGTTGCCGGCGCCCCCGCCAGCACTGACATAGTATGGCTCTGCGGCGCCTGCATGATTCAGATCATGCCAGACCGTGTTGCCGCTGAATTCAGCGCCAGCCTCATCCCATTGCGCCGGTGTGAGAGGCGTACCGCCATGGGCGACTTCCACCATGCCGGCTGCTTCATTGTGCTGGTTGGCCGCTATGCCGAGTCTGGTTCCCATGACCTTAATTTGCAGGCCGTCGGCGATCAGGTAATCTTCATCGCCGGAAAAGTTGGTCTGGCTTTTAAGGAGGGTGTCAGCCGCAGTCAGATCAATCAGATCCCAGACTTTAGCGGTCGTGGTGTCCGGGTGCTCCGGATCCCATAGATCGATTTCAGTTATCACCTCCCGGAAGCTGACCTGATAATCATGGCCGGTGATGCGAGTCGGATCGACAACGATGGCCGAAACCTCGCCCGTAGCAATACCTTGTGTGTGCGCAACCGCGATGGTGTCAGCCAGGCCTGCCCGTAACCGATGGCCCGGCGCCAGTGACTGCGGCGTGACTGTGACAATAGCAGGTTCGCTTTCCAGAGAGCGAACGAAGGCAGTGCGGTCTGGATTGACATTGTAGGCCGTGACGGCAAAATGATACGCCTGGCCGTTATAAAGCGGCTCCTTGTGTAAGCTATCGCGCACAACAGTGTAGTTTCTGAAAATACCCGTGTTTGAAGCAGCTTGCACCAGCTTGTCGAAGGTAGTTCCCAGTGCAGGATCGAATTCTTGTTCCACGATACCGGCAACATCGTTTTTAAGGTCGAAAGTAGCCAGTCTGATGCCCTCCGAAAGTGGCGCCCCGGCGGAGGGCAGTTGGTAGACATTATAGCCCTCAAAGCGCAGACCAGCGCTCTCGCTGTTTTCAACAATGGCGACCTGTTCGACGTCCTCACTCCAGTTGAGCAGGATGCGACCATCGAGCGCGGTTGCCGAAAGTGAAGGTTCCGGTGGCGGCTGCGGTAGCTGCAGCAGATGCGCAAAGCTCTCACGGATGACGCCGGTGTAGTGCTTGACGGCCACGAGACTTGTGAGCCGATCCGAACCCAGACCGCCAATGCTGGCGATGGTGACTTCCTGGGTGTCCTTGCGTGCCATTGCTATCGGACCTGTGCTTGCCAGGAAACGCCGGTCACCTGATCCCTGGTCCACCCAACCCGTGCCCGCAATGGGATCTCCGGAAAAGGCGAATTTGGTTGGCTGGTCCGTGGTCGGATCGATGATTGGTATCAGAGGTGTTTCGGGCCTTGGCAAGTACCCGCGCAGCATGTTGTAGATTTGCAGGGTCACATCGTAAGTGCCTAAAGGCCCTTCTAAAGCGCCAAAAGGGATAAAGGAAGTCATAGGAAGATTATCATACCCGCGGCGAATTCTAAGGTCAAATATCGCTCTGCCAAACGAGCCTGGCCTGACAGGGCCGGCCAGCAGGGTGTATCCAACCGCCGGCGGCGGCAATTCATAAAGTTCAAATACGACGTCTGATGACTGGCTGTTGTATGCAAAAGCCAGGTCAAGCGGGATGTCGCATCCGGCCAGATCATCTCCGGAGGAGCCTACATCAGGGTCTGACCACTGGCCCAGGTACAAGCTATCGATTCTGGCGGTGTCCGGCGTCAAATGTGTGCCCTTGTAAATCAGACGGTGGCGACGGAATATGGCCTGCCTGAAAGCGCTGCCCTCAGAATATCCCCACAGCGTGATCTGCATCTCAAAGCCGATAGGTGGTGAACCGGAAAAATTGGACACAGCAAAAGCATCGAGATCATTGGCAACCAGCCACGCCACCTGATCGCCATTGGCAAAGCCCGGCTCATCTGCTTCAGGGAAAAGCACAGGCGAGCCATCCGGATTGAATTGTGGCTGATACACTCCGTCTCCCTCAGCATCGTAGAAAGGCGCGCCTTTTTGCCACGGCCAGTCAAACCAGTCTTTGGCATACTGCCCGCGCACCTGCTTGATCTCTGCTTCCGTCACTTCCTCAGGCGCCTTTCCCAGCAGCTCGGCGGCATCCAATCTCAGGTCTGCTGAAAAATAGTCACGCCGTACGCGCCAGACGTGATTGACCTGCGGCGAGCTCGCATCTTCTGCCATGCCGGGCGTGACAATCGCACCCGGCACGTGTCCGACATTGTATTGCTGTCCGCCAACCCGCACCAGCGGCTGTTCGCCGTCATGCACCTGCCCGCCCCAGATTAAGCCATCCTGATATATAACGGTGCCGGTGCCACGCGGATAGGTCGCGCCGGGTCTTCTTTGCGGCGAATTGGCCAACTTGGCGTCAGCGGAGACCCACATCGACATGTTGTTGATATTGATCAACGTATGGTAGATGTCATCTGATTGAGAAAAGCGGGCACCGGGCTTGTCTTTGATTTGTGAAATCAACTGCACAGGTAACAGAGCCAGCGCACAAACCAAAGTGAGTTGTATATTGAATTTCATGACTACCTCAGCAGAGAAATACTAAATCCGAATATCGAAACCCGAAACAAGTTCCAAATTCAAAATTCTCAACATTCACCCCCCCCAAGCCGTGTCATCTTCGGCCCTTTCTGCCCAAAACGAACCGTGTAAATCCGTGTGATCCGTGTCCGCTGTTAGACAGGACCTCACTCCGGCACAACCACCAATTTCAGCACCTTCGTCGCGCCCAGCTCCGGCATCTCCACATGCGCGATATAAACGCCGCCGCCAACGGTTCTTCCGGATTCATTTTTCAAATCCCATTTCAGAAATTGTCCTGGCTCGCTTTTTTCCAGTTTGCGAACGAGCGCACCGGCGAGTGTAAAAATTCGAATCGTGGCCTGCTGCGGCAAATGTGAGAAGGTCACGAATCCGCTCGGAAAGCGCGTTTCGAATCGATGGATACCAACATACGGGTTCGGGAAGACGGTGATTTTATCCACATTCTGCCGTGCCTTTTCCAAAGAAAATGTGGGTTCATACCCGGCCGTTGAAAACGCAAATACATCTGCCGAAGAGTTGGGCTTTGTAGTATGGATGCGGATAACATATCCCGGCCCGGCGACACGACCGTTGCCGTCGAAATCGCACAGGATCATGCGCGCGAAATACTCGACCGTATCAAAAGTGGGATCGTCGAGCACGCCATCCTGCGCATCCGCTTCAAATGCGGCATAGCCACGCGGATCGCTGTACCAGTAAATCCAGTCAGTGCAGGGAAATCCGAACATGGGGTCCGTGACCCCGCCGACATCCCAGTCATCGTCGCTGCCGTCGCTGAAAAGCACGGGGATCAACTGTACGTCGTCGCTCGGATCATCGATGGTATTCTTGCCAATGTTCCACAGGGTGAGGGGCACCCGGTGAACTGAGCCGTCTGAAAAAGCCCACCAGCCGAAGCTACCCTGTTCCAGCGTAGTGAAACGCATTTCAAACTGATAGGTTAAGGCATTCTGGATGTTTCTCGTGAGCTGGGAGATGTCGCCTGGCCCTCCGCCGGCGCCGACGTAATACCTGTCTGAAAACCCATTTGCATTCAGGCTATGCCAGACTTTGTTGCCACCGTAAGGCGCTCCTGCGCTATCAAAGTCAGGCTCATTTAGCGGTATATCGTCTGCCCGCACTTCCACCATGCCATCACCTTCGCCGGGTCCGGCGATATTTGGTTCCACGCCGATGACTTTCACCTGCAGACCGTCAGCGACCAGATAGTCTCCGTCACCGGATTGATTCTTCTGGTTGCGCAGAACCGTATCGCCGCGCGTGCTGTTCAGCAAATGCCATGTAGTTTCGCCGCTAGAATCATTCTCGAAAACCACGCGGTAGTTATCTCCGGTTATCGCGGTGGGATCGACCACAAGCGCGAAAACCTCGCCCTCACTATCGCCGCTCTCATGCTCGGCGAACAGCGTGTCGCCGCGGCTACTCTGCAGCGCCTTGCCGGGCGCCAGGGCCTGTGGCCGTACCGTTACCCGGGCCGGTGGGCTTTCCAAAGAGTGCAAGGCAGCCAGCGGGTCGGGATTGTAGCTGTAAGCTGTGACGGCAAAATGATACGTCTGGCCATTGTAAAGCAAGGACTGGTTCAGGCTGTCGCGCTCCACCAGAAACGTCCGCTGCACGCCCTCATCAGGACCGGATTGTACCACACGCGTGAGCACAACGCCTGCTGCAGGGTCGAATTCGTCTTGATGGATGTTCGTCACATTGTTATCGAGATCAAAGGTCGCGAGCTTGACGCCATCTGCAACCGGCGAAATTGCGGATGGCAGTTGATAGACATTGTAGCCCTCGAAGCGAAAACCATGGCTCTGGCTTTGCTCCACGCGCTCGATATGATCTTGCTCACGACTCCAATCGAGCAGAATTCGGCCATCGAACTCGGTGGCGGCAAGCTGCGGTGCGGGCGGCGGCTGTGGCATTTCCAGCAAGTTGTCAAAACTCTGCTGCACAGCACGAGCGTAGTGTTTGAGCAGCGCTACGCTTTCCAGCCGGTCGCTGGCTGAGGCGCCGATAAACGCAATGGTGACCTCCTGGGTATCACCCAGCGCCATGGTGAAGGGACCGGAGGAAAAGAGGAAGCGGCGGTCGCCGGAGCCTTGATCGACCCAGCCTTCTCCAGTAATCGGATCGCCATACAAAGTAAACTTGGTAGGTTCCCCAGTAGTTGGGTCGATGAAAGGCTGGGGCGGCGTTTCAGGACGCGGCAGGAAGCCGCGCAGCATATTGTAGAGCTGCTGGGTTGTGCTGTACGTTCCGAATGGCCCAATATAGGTGTTATGAGAGAGCGTTGCGAACATGGTCATAGGTAAATTGCGATAATCGTTTATTTTCCTTAGCTCAAATATGGCTTGTTTGCCTGCACTCGGAAAGATAGGCCCGGCAACCAACTTGTATCCTATTGCAGGTGGCGGCAAATTGTGTTGGACGAAAATAGGGTCTTCGAAAGCGCTGTTGTAAGCGAAGCCAAGATTCAACAACGTGTCTACGCCGGCCAGATCATCAAAAGCAGAACCGACATCCGGGTCCACCCATTGCGACACATACATGGAATCAATTTGCGGGGTCTCGTGCGCCGGGCTCGCGCCGCGGTAAATGAGACGATGGCGCCGAAAGATGATATTCCCCAGCGCGTCGGACCGATCATAGCCCCAAAATGTCATCTGAATTTCGAGACCTATCGGCCGCGAAGCTGTAAACTCATCCAGAGCTGTTGTATCCAGATCATTTACCACCAGCCACACCACCTGGTCGGCGTCTGCCAGTCCGGGTTCATCCGCTTCAGGAAACAGGATGGGGCTGCCATCGGCAGCGAAGCGCGGCGAATAGACGCCATCACCGTCAGCATCGTAGAACGGCGCGCCCTTTTGCCACGGCCATGCCTGCCAGTCCTCGGCATAACGTTGGCGCAGGTCAGCGATTTCCGCGGACGTGACTTCCTCTGCCGGTTTCAGCAACAGTTCTGCTGCGTCCTGGCGCAGGTCTGCGCTCATGTAATCGCGTCGGATACGCCAGACCCGGTTGACCTCCGGCGCGGTTTTGTCCTCAGCCACCCCCGGCGCGATGATGCGGCCGGGCACGTGCCCCACATTATACATGGAGCCGCCGGCCCGCAAAACCGGCATGTCGCCATCCTGTACCAGTCCGCCCCAGAGCAAGCCATCCTGGAACACGACAGTAGCAGTGCCGCGTGGATAAGTAATCCCGCCTCCCTGATTCGGGCTGATGCCGGATTTACCATCAGCATAGATCCAGGCAGAAACCTGGTTGATGTTGATCAGGGTACCTTCGAATTCGTTTGTTGCGCTGGCGAGTTTGTTTTGCTTCGGCTTTTCGCCGGCGTCAGCTACTATGCAGCAGCACAACATCAAGGTGGCGATCAGCAGCCTGTTCAGGAAGTCCGGGTTTGTTCTTGTTTGACTAATTGCCCTACTTTGCTTCATATCTGGTCCTTCATTTTGTCGGTGTGCTATTCTCTATCCATGGGGCTGTCCAAAAGTCAAGAAAGGTAGCGGAACGTCACGCTGAGCCCTTCGACATAGCTCAGGACAGGCTCAGTCGAAGTATTGTTTTTATCGCACTTGTCATCCATCGACTCCGCTCGGGATGACCCAAGAATTGACTTTTTGGACAGCCATGAATAGTAATCCGCGCAAATCCGTGTGATCCGTATGATCCGCGTTCCCTTTCATTCCGGAAACACCGCCAGCTTCAACACTTTGCTCGTTGCCAGCTCCGGCATCTCCACGTGTGCCACATAGATGCCGCCGCCAACAAACCGGCCTGATTCGTTCTGCAGATCCCACCTGAGAAACTGACCGGGCTCCGTTTTTTCCAACGTGCGCACCAGCACCCCAGCCAGCGTAAAAATGCGCACCGTGGCCTGCTCGGGCAGATGATTGAATGTAACAAAACCTCGTGGAAAACGGGTACTGAGATTGAACGGGCCATAGTACGGATTCGGGAAGACGTTAATTTCTTCGACATCCTCAATGGCTTGTTCCTCAGAAAACGTCGGTGCATAGTCCGCGGTTGAGAACGTGTAGACATCATCAACGCTGAATGGCTTGGTGGTATGAATCCGAATCATCGTGCCCGGCGGCGCTACCACACCGTTGCTGTCGACATCACACAGAATCATGCGGGCGAGGTATTCGATCTGGCCAAAGCTGCCGTCATCGACGAATCCGTCGCGAGCGTCTTCTTCATACCTCTCATAGCCGCGTGAATCGAAATAGAAATACGTCCAGTCTGAGCAGTGCTCGCTGCCGAGCGCCGGATCGGTGTAGGTTAAATCCCAGTCATCGTTGGTGCCGCCGTTAAAGTGCAGGGGGATCAGGCGCACATCATCGCTTGGATCGTCCGGCGTGGCAATGCCGATATCCCAGAGTTGGAACGGCACAAGGTGGGCGCTGCCATCGCTGAAGACCCACCAGCCAAAGCTCCCGCCTCGAAGCGTGGTGAACCGCATTTCAAAATCACGCGGCGCGGCATTGTCGATGCTGCGTGCGAACCGTTCGATATTGCCGGCGCCCCCGCCAGCACTGACATAGTATGGCTCTGCTGCGCCTTCTGCGTTCACGTCATGCCAGAGCGTGTTGCCGCCAAACTCGAAGCCAGCGCTATCCCACTGCGCCGGCGCCAGCGGTTTACCGGCGTGGGCGACTTCAACGATGCCGGCGCCTTCATTGTGACTGTTGGAAGCGATGGCTGGAATTGCGTCCATCACTTTGACTTGCAGGCCATCGACAATTAAATAATCTTCGTCTCCGGAGAAGTTGGTCTGGTTCTGCAGCAGCGTATCGCCAAGCGTGGTATCGAGCAAATGCCACACTTTTTCGCGCGTTGTGTCAGGCCGGTCTGGCCGCGACAGGTCGATATCGGTGATGATTGTTTCAAACGCCAGGCGGTAATCGTGGCCGGTGATGCGTATGGGATCGATGACGATGGGTGCGACTTCACCGGTGGCGATACCCTGCGCATGGGTAACTGAAATTGTGTCGGCCATGCCAGCTCTTAACCGGTGACCAGGATTGCGCGACCGAGGCGTGACCGTGACAACGGCGGGCTTGCTTTCACCGGAGCGGATTAAGGCGGTCCGGTCCGGGTTGATACTGTAGGCTGTGATGGCAAAATGATAGCTCTGTCCGTTGTAAAGTGGTTCACTGTGCAGGCTATCGCGCTTGACTGCGAGTGAGCGCACGATTCCAGTGTTGCTGCCTGTCTGAGTGATTGCCTCGCTGAGCGTACCAGTATTTACATCGAAGGCAGGCTCTGTTATGATGGTGTGATCATTTGCAATATCAAAGGTGACGATTTTGACGCCTGCATCCGGACTGGCATCCGCATGTGGCAATTGATAAATGTTGTAGCCTTCGAAAAAGAAATCTCCGGAATTGTGTTCCTCAATGCGTTCCACTTGTTGCGGATCACTGCCCCAGTTAAGCAAGATGGCGCCATCCAATTCTGTTGCTCTAACCGATGGTGAAGCCGGCCAGGGTATCTCAAACCCACTGCTTGCCAATTGTCTGGCGACTCTCACATTGTGTTTCAGCGCCGCTACACTCAATAAACGGTCGCTACCTAAGCCACCAACCACACCGATGACAACGTCCTGTGTGTCTCCAATCGCCATCTGAAAGGGACCAGTGCTCAATTGAAATCTGCGGTCAGTACTGCCCTGGTCAATCCATCCTGATCCTGTAATAGGATCTCCGTACAGTGGAAATTTCGTTGGTCTACTTGTCAGAGGATCAATGAATGGCGTTAGAGGGCTCTCCGGACGTGCACGAAAGCCACGCATGAGATTATACCATTGTAGCGTCATACCCCTATATGTCCCTGGCGGGCTTGGCGTTGTATGTCCGGTAAGGCCGGCAAAGCTTAACATTTTAAGATTGAGAACATTTTGACGAGGCTCAAGCCCGATAAAGCCGCTTTCGCCGTCAGACGCAACATAAGGACCTTTAAGCAACGTATGACCAACGGCTGGTGGTGGCAGGGCGTATTCTGAAAAATGCTTATCCGTCAACTCGCCATTATAGACAAAGCCCAAATCCAACAGTGTGTCGCAACCAGCAAGGTCATCAATATAGAAACCCAGATCGGGATCAGCCCATTGTGTAAGATACATACTATCTATTCTGGCTCCGTCAGTCTTGCCAGCGAGTCCTTCGTATATTAAGCGATGGCGGCGAAAGATCGCCTGTCCTAGCTCATCATTACGTGCATAACCCCAGGCAGTGACCTGCATCTCAACACCGATTTCGATTGAACCAGAGAAAGCCTGTACTACTTGCCTGTCCAGGTCATTAGCCACCAGCCAGACGACCTGGTCAGCATTGGCAACGCCCGGCTCATCCGCATCGGGAAATAGTATCGGCGAGCCGTCCGGATGAAATTGCGGGGTGTAGCGACCATCATCGTCAGCGTCATAGAATGGCGCGCCTTTGGTTACAGGCCAGTTGCGCCAGTCATCACGATAGCGGTTGCGAACGGCTTCAATCTCTTCTTCTGTGACAGCATCGGTTTGCTTTTGCTGCAATTCTGCAGCATCCTGTCGCAAGTCAGCCGTGTGAAAATCCCGCCGGATGCGCCAGACGTGGTTGACTTCCGGCGAGGTCGGATCTTCGGCTATGCCTGTAGACAAAATGCGGCCGGCGACGTGACCCACGTTGTACATAGCGCCGCCAACGCGAAGAACAGGTTCCTGGCCATCATGAACCTGGCCACCCCAAACCATGCCATCCTGGAACACGACCGTGGCGGTACCGCGAGGATAGGTAATGCCGGCACGACTACGACTGCCTACACCCTGACCGGGAATGTTGCCGGAACGCCCATTAGCATAGATCCAGGCCGAAAACTCATTGATATTGACCAGCGTGCCATCAAGCTCGCCGGACATAGCGGCAAGTTCTTGTCGCTCTTCTTTTTCATCGGCGCTGGCCATAATGCAGCAGCACAATGCAAGTGTCCATGCCAGCAGCCATTTGAGGAAATCCTGGACTGTTCTGGTTTGATTAACTATCCTACTTTGCTTCATCTTCTATCTCTTCACTTTTGATGGTTTGGGCTATTTTTGTCCATGGATATCGGGCGTTGTGTTTCATGACCTTAAAACGCGACAGCCCACAATATCGCGCCCCGTTGGGGCGTAACTTCCAAACACTATGGATAGTGATCCGTGCAAATCCGTGTGATCCGTATGAGCCGCGTTCCCTATCATTCCGGAAACACCGCCAGCTTCAACACTTTGCTCGTTGCCAGCTCCGGCATCTCCACGTGTGCCACATAGATGCCGCCGCCAACAAACCGGCCTGATTCGTTCTGCAGATCCCACCTGAGAAACTGACCGGGCTCCGTTTTTTCCAACGTGCGCACCAGCACCCCAGCCAGCGTAAAAATGCGCACCGTGGCCTGCTCGGGCAGATGATTGAATGTAACAAAACCTCGTGGAAAACGGGTACTGAGATTGAACGGGCCATAGTACGGATTCGGGAAGACGTTAATTTCTTCGACATCCTCAATGGCTTGTTCCTCAGAAAACGTCGGTGCATAGTCCGCGGTTGAGAACGTGTAGACATCATCAACGCTGAATGGCTTGGTGGTATGAATCCGAATCATCGTGCCCGGCGGCGCTACCACACCGTTGCTGTCGACATCACACAGAATCATGCGGGCGAGGTATTCGATCTGGCCAAAGCTGCCGTCATCGACGAATCCGTCGCGAGCGTCTTCTTCATACCTCTCATAGCCGCGTGAATCGAAATAGAAATACGTCCAGTCTGAGCAGTGCTCGCTGCCGAGCGCCGGATCGGTGTAGGTTAAATCCCAGTCATCGTTGGTGCCGCCGTTAAAGTGCAGGGGGATCAGGCGCACATCATCGCTTGGATCGTCCGGCGTGGCAATGCCGATATCCCAGAGTTGGAACGGCACAAGGTGGGCGCTGCCATCGCTGAAGACCCACCAGCCAAAGCTCCCGCCTCGAAGCGTGGTGAACCGCATTTCAAAATCACGCGGCGCGGCATTGTCGATGCTGCGTGCGAACCGTTCGATATTGCCGGCGCCCCCGCCAGCACTGACATAGTATGGCTCTGCTGCGCCTTCTGCGTTCACGTCATGCCAGAGCGTGTTGCCGCCAAACTCGAAGCCAGCGCTATCCCACTGCGCCGGCGCCAGCGGTTTACCGGCATGGGCGACTTCAACAATTCCGGCGCCTTCGTTGTAAATATTTGAGGCAATGGCTGGGGCTAGGTCGATGACCTTGATTTGCAGGCCATCAGTAATCAGGTAATCTTCATCCCCGGAAAAGTTGGTTTGCCCTTTTATCAGGGTGTCGCCCGTTGTCAAATCAATCAGATCCCACACCATCGCGGTTGTCGTATCCTGATCCCAATCGATATGTGTTATCACCTCCCGTAAGCTCACCTGGTACTCGTGGCCGGTTATGCGCGTGGGATCAACAACGATAGGTACGACTTTACCCGTCGACGCACCACGCACGTGCGTGACCGCGATTGTGTCTGCTATTGCCGCGCCGAGACTTCTGCCAGGCTTGAGCGACTGCGGTATAACCGTGACCACCGCTTGCTCGCTTTCCAGTGCGCGAACTGTAGCGGTCGGATCCTGATGGACACTGTAGGCCGTGACGGCGAAGTGATAAGTCTGGCCGTTGTACAACGGCTCGCTGCGCAGGCTGTCGCGTGCCACCACAAGCGAGCGAAAAATACCGGAGTTGCGGCCAGTCTGGACAATCTGGTCCGTAACGATCCCCAACTGAGGATCGAATGTGGGCTGAACAATGATGGAATGGTCATTCACCAGGTCGAACGTGGCGATTTTGACGCCGTCCGCTATGCCGGCCAGGGCAGACGGCAGTTGATAGACATTGTAGCCTTCGAACACAAAGTAGGCATCCTCGTGTGACTCGACGCGCGCCACTTGCTCGGGACCCTGACTCCAGCTTAACAGAATTTCTCCATTCAATTCTGAGGCCGCAAGCTCAGGGGGTGGCGGAGGGCTTGGAGTTTGAAACAGATTATCAAACAGCTCCTGTGCACGATCTGCGTTGTGCCGGAGAGCCGAAATGCTGGTCAGCCGGTCTCCGCCAAGGCCGCCGATAAGAGATAGCAGAATCTCGTTGGTGTCGCCGGCTGCCATGGTGAACGGACCACTCACGGCGTGCAGCCGGCGGTCGCCCAGGCTCGCATCCAGCCAGCCCGTGCCGGAAACCGGATCACCTGGCACGAGAATCTTGACCCGTTCACCGGTATTGGGATTGATAAATGGAAACAGCGGCTGTTCCGGTAGCGGCAGATAGCCACGTAAGAGATTGTACCATTGCAGGGTCACGTTGTATTGCCCGAGCGGTCCCGGATCCGATAACTGGTCGCCAGGCCGCTGAAAAGCAAAGGCGCTCACGCT
>CAZVSL010000117.1:0-7657 GCA_964629935.1 uncultured Calditrichaceae bacterium
AATTTCAAGCCAACCCATGATCGATGAAAGCGGCGTACCGATCTGATGCGCTGTTTCCTTGGACATGCCGACCCAAATGAACTGTTGCTCGCTGCGCTGAATGCTGCGAAACCCGAAGAAGCCAATCAGAATGAACAAGCCAACTGTGGCCAAGCCAACGTACGGCAACATCTGCAGTTGCTTGATCAGGCGCGAGTCACCGTAATAGAGATAGCCGATGAGAATGTCATCGTATCTGAGCGGGATGGGCTCGGCTTCCCTGGCCATGATCCTGACTATGTCGCGGACTTGCTGCAATGCTTTCAGGGAACGGTCGTCCGGGTCTATGCCCAATCCTTTCCATGCATTAGGGTTGCCTTCAGCGTCTGTCAGAACGATAGGAAAGTTCGTTCTCAGGATTATCTCATCAAATATGAAATTCAGATTCGTGGTGTTCTCAGCGGAAGCAGCTGAAGCATACAGGTTGGCGTAGAAAAGCAAAATGTCGCGGGATTCTGCTCTCAGCTCATTCACAATTCGGTAGTTATAAGAAATGAGCAGGATGATGATAACGAGCGCCAGGATGAACAACATCCCCTTGAAGCGGCCCTTCAGTCGATATAGATTCATTTTCATAACTTAAAAATAGCTGTTTTACACTCCAAATACAAGAATTATTAACACCTTACGCTTGCTATTTGTCGTTAAAATGCTATATTGATTCCGATCAATCATTACCACAAAGTCACAAAGATACACGAAGGACCACCAAGAGCACAAAGGAAAGCAATAGCGGTTCTTTGTAGTATCAATACATTACGTGGCAGGTGGTCAAGTACATGAACAATCAAATTTCAAGCACTTTTTGATGGCGAAGAAAAAACGTAAAGTCAACCGTACTGGCCAGGGAGCCGGCAAGGTAGAAAAAAAACGTCACCTGAGCAACAAGCAATATGTTATTATCTGTTTCGCAGTCATAGTCGTCACCATATTCGGCTATCTGTTTCCCATTGCTTTTGAAGGCAAGGAACCGCCGGCATCAGACAGCATCGCCTGGCGTGGTTCGGCGCAATCCATTCTAGAAGCGCGTGAAGAACTCGACACGACGCCGCTTTGGGCTAACAATATATTTGCCGGCATGCCGAGCTATCTGATATCCTTGCCCGCGCCGTTTCATCAACCTGCACGCTACGTCATCGACCTGGCTACTGAAATTTTCGACTGGCGTGTGGTCTATTATCTCATCGGCGCACTTGGCATGTTTCTGCTCATGCGTTTTTGGAAGATTCCGTATCTCGCCAGCTTGTTCACCAGTCTGGCATTCGTTTGGTGGCCGCATATCATCGGCTTGATGGAGGCGGGCCACAACACGAAGGTGCGTACCATCATGCTCGTGCCGTTCATCTTGCTGACTTTTCTGAGGCTGATGCAAACTCCCGGACTGCTCAATGCAGCGCTGTTTTCCATCAGTCTGAGTCTGGGCATTCTGGCGAACCATTATCAAATAATTTTCTATGTCGGCCTTGTCTTGCTCACCCTCAGCATCAAAGTGTTGATACAGTTGATTCGGGAAAAAGCATGGAAGGGCATCGGCCAGCGCGTTGGTCTGGGCGTTGTTGCCATTGCGTTGGCGGCAGGAACCGCGGCATTCCCAACCATGCTGGTGTCGGAATACACGAAATACTCAATCCGCGGCGGAACAGGTGCAACAGACTCCGAGGGATTGAGCTTCGAATACGCAACCAACTGGTCGTTCTATCCCGGCGAGCTTTTCACTTTCGTGATTCCCCGTTTTTATGGCGGCGCCTCAGCAGAGCATTATGAAGGTGACGCTGTGCCTGAGCTGCGTGGCAAACAAATCCCCGGCTACTGGGGACCGATGCCGTTTACTTCCAATACCCACTATTTCGGGGTCGTCGCCATGTTTATGGCAGTCCTCGCCCTTGTGCTGAGGTTCAAAGACAGGCTTGTGCTAAGCCTGACCATCCTGCTTCTCTTTGCTCTGATCTTATCGTTCGGCAAGCATTTCCCGTTGTTATACCAAATGTTCTTTGATTATGTGCCCTTCTTCAACAAATTCCGGGTGCCGTCCATGATCATCGTGCTGGCGCAGTGGGTGCTGGCTATTCTTGCCGGCATCGGGCTGGCGCAGTTGTTGTCGGAATCAAAATCGCACGCCTATCAAAAGCTGCTCAGAAGCAGCTTGATCGTACTCGGCATTTTTGTGGTTATTGGCTTGACGCCGTTTCTGTTCAAAGGTGCGTTTGCATTTGCTCGTCCGGAGGAAGCACAGCGATTCAAGCCGGAGGTTCTGGCAATGCTCAAGAACGCCCGATACGATTTGATGAAACAGGATGCACTCCGCATGTTATTGTTGACAGGCGCAACATTCGCGCTTGTCCTTGCCTATCTGAAAGGTGTGCTCGGCCGGTCTATCTTTGGATTTGTCATCGTCGGCTTGCTGGTATTGGATCTGTTTTCTGTCGACAATCGCTTCATGCAGACGCTGGTGGACAAAGAGGACATCGAGGCGCATTTTGAAGAGACGCCCACAGATGCTTTTCTTACGCAGGATGACAGCAGATATCGGATATTGCCGCTGGGCCAGCTTTACGGCGACAACCGCTGGTCATACCGGCACGAATCTATCGGCGGGTATCATCCGGCAAAACTACGCATCATGCAAGACATCAACGAGTCCTGCCTGTATGCCGGCACGGCGCCTGGTTTTCAGAATTCTCAGAACGCGCCATTAAACTGGAACGTATTGAATATGCTCAACGTCAAATATGTGCTGGCGCAGGGCCAGCTCTCACACCCGAATTTGGTGCGGGTGTTCGAAGACCAGCAGAATCGGATTTTGGTGTACGAAAACCGCGCTTACCTGCCACGCCTGTTTTGCGTTGATAGTACCGAGGTTATCACCGGGCGGCAGCAAAGGCTGGCCCGACTCAACGATGCTGAGTTTGATCCGGGCAAGACAGCCATCCTTGAATCCGAGCTGCCGGTGGCAGAGCAACTGGCCGACACTTGCCAGGCCAGCATCACACGCTACGAACCCAATATTATCGTTGCTGAGGTGCAGGCGCCGGGGCAAACGCTGCTCGTGCTAAGCGAAGCATACTACCCTGCCGGCTGGAAAGCGTTTATCGACGGCCAGGAAACGCGCATCTTCAAGACCAATCACATGCTGCGCTCGATTCTTTTGCCAGCAGGAGAGCATCGTGTCGAGTTTAGATTGGAGCCGGAGAGCTTCGAGGCGAGTTTGTGGATTAAGGGAGTATCGGTTGGGATTTTGTATCTGGTTTTGATATTAGCGTTGCTGCCCCATCTCAAAACGCTGATCTCGAAAAAGGCAAATTCCTGATACTTGATGGCCTGGTCAGTCCACGTCACATACCGGCTCTTTGAGCTGCTTAATTTTGTGTTGAGTCCCGCAGAAAAGCTGTTTCGGAAAAATATCGATGAAACCAGGGGACACGCCCCTCTTGTTTTTATAATTGGCGCCCCGCGCTCCGGAACGACGATTCTCTACCAACTTCTCATCCATCACTACTCGTTTGCTTACATCAATAATTTTGTGGGCCGCTTCTACAGGTGTCCTAATTTGGCTGTCCGCGTGTATGATAAATTTGGTGGCAACAAGACAATGGTGGACTTCACCTCAGATCGCGGTCTGACCCGGGGAATGAGTGGCCCAAATGAATTTGGTGATTTCTGGTATAGGTGGTTTCCAAGATCTCCACACTATGCCGATGAGCAAACATTGAGTGATGAGCAAAAGGCTGATCTGCGCCAGTCTGTATACGCGCTTGCTGACTATTTTGCCAAACCATTGCTGTTCAAGAATGTCGTGCATTCGATGCGACTCCGTGCTTTGTGCGATCTTTTCCCTGATGCCGTGTTCATTATATGTAACAGGGAGCCAATCTATACTGTTCAATCGATTTATCAAATTCGAAAGCAACAAGGCCATGATAAATGGTGGTCCGTCAAACTGAAAGAGATGACCGGGATAGAAAAGAGACCTCTGCTCGAGCAATGCGTATTGCAGGTTCACGAGGTAATGAAGCAAATTGAGCTAGATGCAAAGGCTCTTGCCAACTGCTCCTTTATCAACTTGAACTACGAGACATTGTGTCAGAAAACGGACGTAACTTTGCACATCTTAGCCGAACAGCTTAGGGAATTTGGTATTATGTTAGACCGTTATGACAAGCCCGTATCGCCTCTGCAATCCACAAATCGACGCACCATCCAAGCTACTGAGTTTGATAAGCTCACGGAACTGGTCAAAAAGCTATGGCCATAAGCCCAGACATTTTTGAGTTCATCGATAAATCGCCGCAGCGTGCCATATTCTGTTATCCATGGTGGCTGGAAAGTGTTGCCGCAGGCTCTTTCGAATATATCACGATTGGCGACGGTTCAATTGAAGCCACCATGCCGTTGGTGATGACACATCGATTTGGCATGAGGTTCTGCAAGATGCCGCCATATACACAGACGCTCGGCGTGTTACTCCCGCCAGCGAGTGGCAAATATGGTGAACAGCTTGCCAGAGTGCACAAACTGATGGAAGCCTTGATTCAAGAACTACCAGCTTTTGATTTCTGTCGAATACGCTTGCACCCGGAAATTAGAAACTGGTTACCCTTTTATTGGCATGGATTTCAACAATACACCCGGTATACCTACCTCTTGCCGGATATCTCAAATCTTGATGAGATTTGGGATAACATGCGCTCTCATATTCGTCGCGAAATCCGCAAAGCAAAGAAACAAGTAGAAATAATAGAGCGGGACGAAATCGATTTGCTTGTCGAGTTACAAAATAAGACATTTCAGCGCCAGAATCTCAAGACAGGCAAGCGTGCTAAAACGATTAGACGCATCTGGCATTCATGCCGGGAGCGCAGGCAAGGCCAGCTTTTTTTTGCTCAAGATGCGGCGCAGCGGTTCCACGCAGGACTGCTTTTGGTTTGGGATGATCGAACAGCTTACTATCTCATTGGAGGTACAGACCCGGCTCTGCGGACAAGCGGTGCCCACTCCCTCCTGCTCTGGAAGGCAATTCAATACGCAAGCTCGAAGGGATTGCAAGTCTTTAATTTCGAAGGCTCAATGATTCGAAGCATCGAACGCTTCTTTCGTGGGTTTGGCGCGATCCAAACCCCATATTTTGAAATCTGGAAATATGATTCGCGTTTGCTCAAAATGCTGGACTGCATTGGAAGAAGAAGCTAAGATATGAAGGCTCAGATGAGCAACACAGACATAAACGCACCCGTTTTCATCGGTGGTTCCGGCAGTAGCGGCAGCACCTTACTCAGCGTTTTGCTAGACAGGCACTCACAGATTGCATGCGGCCCGGAACTCTCCTTTTTCAACAAAGCAGCCATCTTTGGTGATTTCGTGCAGATGCAACGACATTTCACAAGATGGATAAAGCACGGCTTGCGCACAGATGGCTATTTCCGCTACTACCGGTTTTGTACCAACTTAAAAGACTATGGTTTGTCAACGACGGAACTAACCCATTGGTTGAAATCGTCAACAAACCTGCGTGAATTCTGCGACCAGTTTATTTCCGGCATTCTAAGTCGTCAGGGAAAACGAATTTTTGCGGAAAAGACTCCCAGCAATGCCTACTGTTTTCCCCAACTACTGCAGCTCTACCCGAACGCACATTTCATCCACATATATCGTGGCGGGCGTGATGTCGTCTGCTCCTTGCGTAAGCGAGGCTATTCCTGGTTTGAGGCATCGAGCATGTGGCTTTACAACACAGCAGCCGCATTGCGATTGGAAGAGCATCCAAGCTACCTCGCCATCGCCTATGAGCATCTGGTCAAGCAGCCTCGACAAACCCTTGAACAGGTCTGCCACGCACTGGGCATTCCATTCGAGCAAACCATGCTCCACCCACAAATGAATGCCCGGGAGGTCGACGGTGATGCATCCCAGAGTTGGACACTCAATCCGGGAAAAACTATAAGTCCGCGCTCTGTCGGCAGATATTGGCGTGATTTAACTGCTTCAGGTGAATCAATTTTCTGGTATACCCGACTAACACAACACGGTATTAACAACCTGCAAACAGACAAACGAACAACAGGCGATGTTCTCAAACACCTCGGCTATGAAAATAATGTTAACCCCTACCTGCAAAAGCCTGGGATGAAAGGCTTTATTGAGCTGACAGGCGACTATGTCTACAGAGGTCTCCAATCCATCCGTCGAATTGAATTTCCCGAGAGGCCTTTGACCACATGTCTACCCTGACTTCCGGCCATAAAGCCGTTTCTTCACTTCATCAAATATCATCTTATCGTCTTTGTCAATCGTCTTCATAACCAGATTTAGCACAACATATACCAACAAAAATAGCACACAAGTGGACAACACAAGCGTTAGAGTCAGTCCTTTACCCTGAAAGAACAGCAAGCCAGCCATTGGTAAGACCCCTGCTATTGAGACAAGCACATAAATGAGCAAAGGCGGCGCTAATCGCAAATAGTGATAAGTCTGAAAAATGGTAAGGATATTATAGCAAACAAGAGACAAAGCTGTGGCTAAGGCCGCACCTATGATGCCCAATTCAGGTATCAATGCTAAGTTGAGCAAAACATTCAGAATATAGGCAAGTAGCGTGTCGTAAAATATAATCCTGGGCTTGCCTATTACAATAAGGAGATTACCGGTAGGGCCAACGATCGATGCAAAAAAAATCCCGCATGAGAGGACACGTAAAACATCGTCTGCTCCAAGATACTGGTTGCCAAACATGAGGCCAAGAAACAAGCGTGGGTAAATCATGACAAGAATAAAAAACGGTAGCGTGAGCAGATAGATCCACTTACACGTTAATATAAACGCCGTTCGCAATGCTTCCTGGTTTTTTTTAACCAGATAGCCGGTCATGATGGGCAGTAGCAGCGGTACGAAAGAATCATACACCACGGCAAACAGCTCAGCTATCGGCACAGCGGCGTTGTAGAGGCCAACAAATTCCTGGTTCAAATACGCTCCCAGTATTAAAGTATCCGTGTAATGCATAAGCATCATGATCACACTGGACATCATCAACGGCCAGGAAAACTGAAAAAGTTGCTTGCTGTCGGACAGATTGAACGATAAACTGCGCTGCACTTCTGGTAGTCTGTCGCGCACATATTTCACAGAGAGAATCGCTGCGAGTACAAAGGCAACCAGATAAGCGGCGCCCAGATGCGAAGCAGGCAGACTGAACAAGACAAATACCAATATTGCCCCGAAAATGAATGCCTGACGAAACAAATGGCGAAACAATACAAATAATCGCATTTGTTCAAAGCCTCGAAAGACCGAAGCAGACAGGCGCATCAGGATATAGAATGGCACGCCTATGCCAAAGTAAATAAAGAAGAGCTGTAGCTCGGGTGTATTATAGATTTTAGTAGCAAGGTAAGGTGTAACAATCAAAAACAGCGATGCCAGGCAGATACTGGCGCCAAGCAACAAAAACAGGGATGACCTTATGTTGTTCCAAACCGATTGCCAGCGTTCGTTGGCAGCATAAAGCGAGATCTGGCGTGGCAAGGCGCCCGGGATGCCCATCAGTGCAACCGTGGTCAGAATTGAAAATACAGCGTTACTTGTGGAAATGAAGCCGTAAATCTCCTGGCCATAATAGCGG
>CAZVSL010000117.1:7667-13125 GCA_964629935.1 uncultured Calditrichaceae bacterium
AAATAGCCTATGACACGTGCAATCATGGAGCCAATGAACACAATACCCGCGCCTTTGGCCACGCTGCGTATTATCCTGTCACGCTCAAGCTGGCTCGGTTGCATGCCAAGCCTCGTTCACTTCGATTCCCACGTCCTGACCATATCCTTTGTTAAATTTCTAACTTCGAATTCCAGTACAGTATTTTCTTCCGGCTGACATGCATTCAACTCTCCCTCCTTCCAGCTCTGATATAACCCCAACAGATGGCGGTGAATAGCATCCTCATCCTCCCCATCCACAATAAACCCTGCCTTTGTCCGCACCAGAATCCGCCCGGCATCACTGTCCTCCGGCGCTAACGCAAGTATCGGTCGCCGCGCCCCCAAGTATTCGAATAGTTTGCTGGTTGGAATATTTCTGCCTTCCGGCGTATCCATGATGTAGAGCAAAAGCAGCGTGGATGAGACCATTTTGGTCAGAGTGGTGCGGTGGTCCTGGTAACCAAGAAAATGCACGTTTTCACTCAGTTTGCTGTCGGACAGCCGCTGCTGTACCGATTGGTCGACAGCGCCACAGAAAACAAGCTCGAAATCCCGCGCGAAATCCTTGTGTTCTTGCATCAGGCGTTCTACGGCAGCCACGAATGCATCGATGTGATAGCGCGAAAAGAACGTTCCCACGTAGGTGATCCTGAATTTATCGTGCTGTTCAGGCTGCAACTCTTCGAAGTTCTTCGCGTCAAAGCCGTTGGTTATGATCGATTCATGTGCCGGGAGCGCACTTGATATCGCGCGTCTCATCTCTTTGCGCACACCTTCACACACCCACACCAGATGGTCCGCATGCTTCACCACTGTCTTACACAGCGCCAGATCGATCTTGCGGGGCAGCCAGCCGCTCCGCCGCGGCGCCAAATACTTGAACCACGGGTCGCGGAAATCAGCAACCCATTTCTTGCCGCTCAGACGGCGCAACCAGTAGGCGATCAGGTGGACGGAATTGGGAGGCGCGGACGAGAAAATAAGATCAATCTTGTGCTCACGGATAAGCTTAAGGCCCTGAACCAGAGCGAAGGGCAGCCACCCGACGCGGGGATCCGGTATGAACAGCCAGTCACGTAGCATGAAGGCAACTTTCTCTTTCAAAGATAGCTCTTTCTGATCGCTCAACGACAGCGCCGACAGATCGAGCGCTTCGTCTTCTTTGCGTTGTGTGAACTTGCGGTAAAGCTGATAGGGTTCGGGAATAAATGTGCGATGGACCGGGACGCCTGTTGGAATTTTTGCAAGCAGGGTCTCATCGCGGACGGGATAATCGCCGTTCTTAACGGTCAGAATGATGGGCTGCCAGCCAAAATCCGGCAGGCAGGTCAGAAAGCGCAGCATGCGCTGTACTCCGGGCCCACCGGAGGGTGGAAAGTAATAGGTTACAAACAGGACTTTCTTCAAGACCGGAACGTTGCTTTGTTTGCGTACAGATGCAGGGTGCAGGCACGGGTGTGCCAATTATATCTGAGCAAGCTGATCATTTTCCCCTGTTTTGTATTTACGGCCACAGTCCGAGCAGTGCCAGATGTCTTTGTTCTCAGATTCAACCAGTCTGATGCCGCAAGCGCACATCCAGCCGATGTGTTTGGCCGGCACGCCCGCCATCAAAGCGTAGGGCGGCACATCTTTGGTCACGACGGCGCCGGCGGCGACAAAAGCATTTTCGCCAAGGGTTACACCGCACACAATTGTGCAATTTGCCCCCAGGGATGCGCCCTGCTTGACTCGTGTGGTCGCATAGTCTTCTGCCGTGTTGCGCGGAAAGGCAGAGCGCGGCGTCTTGATATTGGTGAACACCATTGACGGACCGCAAAAGCAATTGTCCTCCAGGATGACGCCTTCATAAAGTGAAACATTATTTTGAATCTTCACATTGTCGCCGACCACAACATTGTTGGCCACGAACACATTTTGTCCCAGGCTGCACTTGCGGCCAATTTTCGCCTTGCCCATCACATGTGAAAAATGCCAGATTTTGGTTCCCCTGCCGATCTCAGCGCCATCATCGACCACTGCAGTGGGATGTGCGTAAAACTCGCCTGAACTCGCCGGGCTTGATTGTCGCGCGGGTTTTTCCAGAGACTTCTGCGCGGCGTCCAGGACTCTGAGCACAGCGATGCCCTCCGCTGCATCCGTTTTTGGTTGTTTGCGCTCAGCGACGCACGCCAGAAAATGCTCCAGCTCAGCTTTGAGTGGCTCCTTGTCATCGTAGCCGATAATTTGAATGTCATCTTCGCGTTTGACCGGCTGACCTTTGATGAAATCGATGCCGCGGTCGTAAAGCGCCAGTTTTTCGGTCGCTTTTGTGTCATCAAACACAACCATCGCTTTGTCGCCCACGATCACCAGTTTGTGCTCCTTGTACGGGTGCAACCAGCTCACGTGGATGTTAGCCATCACACCCGAATGCCATCGCATCACCGTAAGGGTCACATCGTGGATGCCGGGTTGCAGGATAATCTCGCCGGAACAGGACACCTCGTCCGGCGGGCCGCCGAGCAGATGAATCAAAACTGAAATGTCATGTGGGGCAAAACTCCACAGGATATTCTCCTCATGGCGCACCTTGCCCAAATTGAGCCGATTGGAATAGCAATAGCGAATGCGCCCGAGCCTGCCTGCATCTAGCAACTCTTTGATGCGTTCGATTGCCGGGTGGTATCGCAGGATGTGGCCGACCATTAGAACGCGATCTGTCTTGCGCGCCAGCGCGGCCAATGCCTCACCATCGTCCGGACGCAGAGCCAGAGGCTTTTCCACGAAAACGTCCTTGCCAGCCTGCAAAGCTTCCTGCGCCAGAGAAAAATGCGTTGCGGCCGGCGTGGCAATGGTGACAGCCTGAATGGCTTCATCTGCGATCACGTCTGAAACCTGCTGCACGCATTCCGTATCCGGATATTGTTTGCGATATGCCTTTAGAGATTGCTCATTCTTATCACAGATGGTTTTCAAGACGCCGAGCTCGTGCAGATTGCGCACGATGTTCTTGCCCCAGTAACCGCCTCCGATGTGAGCAACATTGGCTTTCCGTTTCATCTATAACCTTCAGGTAAAAAGATTCAAGCGACAAATTTCATCAAATTAAGTAAACCATTGCCAATTAGCAAGCGTTCACACAAATGTGGCACCTCGCTTCAATTATACGCAGGTCGCCTGCTGGCAGGTCTCATACTCTGCCAGCACATCCTTTCCTATCATGAGACCTCCGCCATGCTCGGATATGTGACGGAGGAGATCTACATAAACCTGGCGCCATCCCGTATACTTATAATCTGAAAAATGGGTGTTATGCCACAATACGGATAAACATCCCCCGAAATTTCGCACTTGCGCCATGACATTTTCTATGTGCGGCCAGGCCTCACCCGGCGAGACGCCAAGATAAGCCTGACTTTGCAAGGTTGTATCCATGACGGCAAGAGGAATTTCCACAACGTTGAGCGGCTGATCATTGGCAACATCGTAAAGATTAAAGGGAAAACAAATACCATTTCGAAAACCAGGTTTATCGGCGAAGCCCAGCGTGGTATCGTACTTTATGCCCGCATCCTCCAGGATATGGGGCGTTGACGTCATATCAAATGCCAAAAAATGGAACCGGTTGCCCACTGCCTGAACTGGCAACCGGTTGAGATCACTTCTAAAGCGCGTCAGGTTATTATGTGTGCCGAAGCTACCGTGGAGACCGATTTCACAACCACTCTCCTGAATTGCAGCAAGCGATTGCGTTAACTTGCTATCCAATATATCATAATCGGCATTCTGAACGCCAGCTCTTTTGCCATTTTGACACAGGAAGTAAAACGATGAGTGTGCCGCATTCTGTTTTTCGACATCAAGGATCACATCAAAGTTAAACCAGTCATCCTGACCGGTGATACGCCTGGAAAGCAGATTCATGGCAGAAGCAAGCCGGCCGTGGCGTAACTCTGAAAAGCCGCCTTCCAGCCAGCCGCTCTGACATTTGTCAATGTCGTGAGATAAGAATACGGCAAAATCGCAATCGGGCCAGAGCTGGCGTTGCAACTCGATCTTATAAGCTTGTTCAAGAGCGACTTTCAGGATGTCAAAATAGTAATTTACTACTGGTATGTGCACCACATCTAAGGCCGCCTGCACACTTGCGGCCAGAGGAAACCGGCCGAAATGATCTCTCTCAGTGCTCACAAGCTCCTGCCAGCCGCTGAGAAAAAAGAAGCTGGCAGCCACGATATCGAGATTAATCACTACCTGCCCTGCCTCCCTGGAAATCACTTCGGCAGCTTCACGATTAAACAGGAACGGGATGCGCTGCTCACGCCAGCTTTTCCACACGATCTTGCTCACATCCAACCGTGTCCTACTATTGAAGAAACCCGAATGGTTGGGCCTGATGCGCACGCCTTCGCTTCGGTTCTCCTCCCCATAGTGGATCACCAATTCCGCCGGCACAGCGTAGATGCTTCGAAATAGGTCCAGAACATATCTTGCTTTGTTCTTCATTGGGACCACGTCAGCGCCTCTACGCACCGCTATCCGACAATTCTATTTTAATGCTAACTGCACCGCGGACATCGCCTTTATGATAGCCGGTTGCACGGTCCTCCGGATATTGTTGTGATAGCACATCCTGCACTTCGGATGGGATTTGCTCTTGCGGGCCATGGCAACTCAGACACATGCCAGAGGCGATGAGCGGCTTCATATAACGCAAATAGCGCCGGCTGTTTTCCTGCACGACTTCGTAATATTCTCCATCAAGCTCTTGCCGCTCATTCAAGTGGTCAAATTTCTCTAACATGCTGCGCTCATAATCATCAGGTACATCGGCGGGATTACGATATCCCAGGCTGACACGCCTGAGATAATAACCGGTGCTGTCACTGATTTGCGCCGGGATTTCCTGGCCTATTTCGGAGCACACGTGGATGGCGCCGGCGAAGCTTCCCTCGCCAAGCGCGCGCATAAGCGAGCTTTTCAGGGTCGAGGCAAGCTCATTTGACACTGCTCGCGCCTCAGTCAGCGCATGTTGCACGCGGGCATCCGTGGATACCTGATCTTGTGCTGATTTCTCCGTCTCTCTGTCGCAGTTCGACATAAAAAAGATCGATAATAGTACGAAGCCAATTCTGGTCCATTTCATTAGTCTGTGCATTTGTATTCCTCCTCCGTATGTGGATTCTTCATTTGTGCTTCCAGTCCGGTGGTGCAAGCGTCCTCGTTTGCCCAAATTTGGTCAAGCAGAACCAGCCAGGTTAGCATTCAACTTGCGCATGGTGACCATACCGAGATGATTATCAAGCCAACTGCGCGACATGCTTCCCGGAACATAGAAGCTCTGCGCAGGCGAGGACGCTTGCGCCGCTGCGCCACGCAACTCCTATTTAGTGTCTGGCCGAAAACGTCCCAACAGGGTCATTCCCGCGGATTGTAAGCGGGAATCTTCTGCG
>CAZVSL010000118.1:0-8239 GCA_964629935.1 uncultured Calditrichaceae bacterium
TGTTGCCTTCGTAGTCCATCACCTTTTCGTATTTTCCGAACACTTCTATGGCCGAGCCAATGGCGGCAATGAAGAAGTCCGAGCCGCTAATGCCTTCCTGCCACAGGCGTTCGAGCTTTTTGTCGAGGTACTGGTTGAGTTCTTCTTTGACTTGATTGTAGAAGCCGGTGGGCTGGCGCTGCATTTTACGGGCGATGATGTAGATGGATGAGGCCAGGGCGGCTGTCTCTCGTGCCACAAGTCTTGATGCCATTTCAGTGTTTAAAGGCCATGCCCCGGTAATGATCAAATCGGAATCGAGTAAAGAATTAACGAGGGTCTCCCAGCCTTCGGTCGATTTGTGAGCGTAAACAATTGTTGCAAATCCATTTGGTTTTAGAACGCGGTAGACTTCTTCAAAAGACGACTTGAGCATTTTCTCAAAATGATCATTTGCCGCGGCTTTACCACCAGGTTTGTTTGCATAAACAACAATTTCATTTTGCTTGGGTGTTAGTGGAGTTGAAAACAAGTCAGCATAAAAATTACTTAGTGTTCTTTTCAGGCAAACATAGAAGAGATCGGAAAGATATGAGTAAGGGACGTTGTCATAGTAAGGGGGATCGGTGAATACAGCATCGAAACAATTATCTTCAAACGATAATGACGTTGCTGACGAGTGATTTACTTGGGCAAAGGAAGAACCCATTACAGAACAATGTTCGATAACATTTTGATAGTAATCAAAGCCATTTAGCCAACTTCCAGTCGACCCGCTAAAAGGATTGGCTTCAGCATAATCCCACAACATTGGTAAGGCTTGTCGTGAATAAACGTGCTTTATAATTTGTGAAGTGTTCTCCCATCGTGTCAATCTATTGTTAAATCCGGCCTGCATATCTACTCCAAGAGCAATATAACTTGAAATTGCCTTCGCGTAGTACTCTTCGCACGAGGCCTGTTCCTGAATATTCTTTGAGAAGGATCGTGCTATCTCCATAAAGGTAATCAATGCCAGCTTTTGCCGAGCACTAAACAGGTCACCCCAAACTTCGAAATCATAAAGTGGCAATTGACTTCCGACGGCTCTATGGCTTTCTTTCGGTGGAATAGGCTCATCCGGCACCGGATCCATCCCCCATTCCTGCATCAGCTTTTCCCGCTTTTCCTGCAAAAATGCTTCGGCTTCGTTGAACTCTGCCAAATCCTGTTCAGTGGCAATGCGGTAGCGTTTGCCGCTTTTCCCCGGCTTATGAGTCACCACCGCCACCATGCGCTGCCCTGCCTTGCCCTGCCGGAACTGTTTTCGGGTTGACTTGGCGTCTACGGTAGAGCCACAGACCAGACAGGTGGCCACTGCGCGAGCAACGGTGCCGTTGACTGGGTCAAATTCAGCAGGCATGGTGTCATATCCATCACCAACGATGTTAAGATTCACAGCGTTTTCTTCAACATAAGGGAAAAGAGCAACTCTTTTGTTGGCCTTCTTCGTCAGCCAGAACTGCCGCATCAATGGAATCTCCGCACCGCAGGCTGGATTCTGGCAGGAAATGGTGCGTGCCCAAATGTAGCCCACAGGAATTGAGCCATCTGGCTCGTTTGGATAGAAACGGCCGATTTCCTTTTTGGCTTCCTGCAGCACCCAGTTGCCCCAGTATTTGACGTCCTCCAGCAGGGGATTGACCATTTCGTCGTCATCAAATTGCAAGGGCACGTCCCGACGTGCCCCTACGGAACGCTTTGCATCACGCAACCAGGGCCGCCCGGCCAGATATTGGGCTTTGGGGATTTTCTTGCCGTATTTTTGCGGGTATTCCAGAGTGCATTTTTCAATCAACACGGCCACCGGATTGAGGTCGCTGGCGTAGGTTTCACAGCCGAGACGCAGCGCTTCCAACGGAATGGCGCCGCCGCCGGCAAACGGGTCCAGCACCTTTGGCGGCTTGCCACCATTGGCTTCCAGAATTCTTTGGCGTGCCCGCTCCAGCAATTTCTGATTGTTGGAGTTCTCCCATTTACACAGTTCAATGATGAAATCCCTTTCTTTTTGCCATTCCTCAATGGTTTTTGGAGCAGGGATCAGTGCTGCATATGCGGTGGCCCGGGAGGATGCCAGGGGTCGCCTCGCCCACCAGATGTGCAATGTGGAAATGTGACCATGACGGATGTTTTTCTCGCGCGCAGACTCGACACTGACCTCTTTTACCGGGAAGGATTCTTCGATGAAACGTTTCATGCCAGCACCTCGCCAGGCTGCTTCCTGCCACGTTTGGTGTTGTCAAAATCTTTGTCGAAACTAACCAATTGCAAATCGTGTAGTTCAGCCACAGCGTATTGGTAGGCATCGTCGAAATCGAGGTGGAATGTTTTGGATACTTTTTCGAGCCCTTTTAAATCCCGTTCACTCAAAGACAGGACCTCCATACCATCGACAATAAGGTCATGCAAAAAATTCACAAATACATCATGTTTACCGAGCCTGAACAGAATGATGCCAATGGAGTGCAAAGCCAAGTCTGTAATCGACATCAAACCCAAATCGATATCCAGGAAAAACGACTTCACTGATTCGGACTCTTGTTGATCCAAAAGACCTTCGAGAAAAATGTTGGTGTCGACGAGATACATTAATCCCTCCACTCGAGGGCTTTTTTTTGCAAGTCAAGTGCCGTGTACTGGTCGCGATATTCTTTCAATCCACCAATCCAGTCCAATTTTGGTTTTTTCTTCGTTTTATTGACTTTCCTGGTGATCAAAAAGTCAATGTAGTCCAACACCTCGCGCTGCAAGGTTTTGGGTAATTTTTCGATTTTCTGTGCAATTGTTTCCATTAACTTCTCTCCCTTTGTCTCAAAATAATCGGTTTTTTGTGGCTTTGTTCAAAATTTTCAATAAATTAGTGAAATATCACACCAACTGCAACATTTAGCTCAGGCCGTCTCCCCTTTGGCTTTTATCTCGTCAAATGGTACAAAGTATCTCACTACTTCAACCCTCTCATCTGCTGCAAGGCTTTGCGCCGGGTTTTGAACAATGTAGAGTTGAGGCTCATTTGATGTCCCCATTACCGCGTACAAATAGTAGTCATCGGCAAACCGTTTTGCTTTGAACCACTCATTTTGTGTTAGAGCTACCGCTGCTGTTTTGGCTCTCGCTTTGACCTCGATGTACCGAATCTGCTCGGTCTCAGGATCTGTTGAACGAATATCAAACCCAAGATTCTGATCGCCGACATCTTCGGGGATTCTGCCTTGCTGTTTTTCGTAATCAAAGGCCACTTTCATGCCGATGCGTTCGACTTCCGGATCGCTGTGCATGGCGCTATCACCCGTTCGTTGAGGAATCACCCTGATGATGCCCTTAAAGCGAGGCATATTCATGGTCAGGCGCTTTTCTTGCGTAATTTGCTTCTTTAATTCATCCAGGGCTTTTTCGTAGTCTTCCTTTCGCTCTTCTTTGTTTCGAATCACCAAATCCACATTTTCACCTGCTTCTTTCCTCTGGTACAGTTGGATCAAGTCACCATCTAATTGCAGGATGAGGTGGTCGAGAGATTTTAGTCCATATTTCTCCTTGATTCTTGCCTGGCGTTCTCGCTCATCCAGCAATTCTGCTTTGTACCCTTCAAGTTGTTCGATAACCCTATCATAGGTTCCTTTTTTCAGAGCCTCAATGTCAGTCGATTCAGATGTTGGTTTCCTGGCCTCGGCTAAATCCCAGATGACTGCCGGAGATATGGATTGGATTTGACTGTCGCAGACATAAAAACTGAACAGTCGCTTACCGGCGATCTGTCCGGTGCCATCTTTAATTTCCCCTTCGTAGAACAGGATAAATCCATCCAGTCGGCCATCAGGATCCAGGAAGGTCGCACCATTCAGCATCGCATCAGAATAGCGTTCGTCCACGTAATTCATCATGGCCTCAAATAACGGATGTCCAAAGGAAATGAATTCTGCATCGGGATTCTTAAACGCGAGTTCTTTGTCAAAGGTGGCTTTGGGATATTTCTTCAGGAATTCCCCAAAAGTCTTTTTGAATGTATCATCCTCTGCAATTTTTCTGAGGTCGTAAGGAATAGAATCGATAGCCAGAAAGCCGTCGTTGCGTTCGCGAAATTTCCCCTGAGCCTTCGCAAGAGCTTTCTTGAAATAGCTTTCGGTATATTCAGGAATGAGCCGATGCTCACGCGCTTTTTGCTCCATCTCTTTGATGCGCGTGTAGTCTATGTAGCGTGTGGCAAGGCTTTCACCCAGGTTTTCTTTCACCTGGGCGATATACTGCTCGTCGACCGTAATTTCGATTTCTTTTAAAATGTCCTCCAGTTCCCTGGCATGTGCGGCCGCGTCGACCATGAGCTGAGACAAATTCTTGTTATACAGAATTTCTCCCAGGACATCAAAGACTTTGTCACTACCCATGGCATTACGAATTTCATCGAGCTTTTCAAAGAGTCTGTGTAAAACCCGACCCTCACGCGTATCCGCAGCAACCAGGTTGTAGATATAGACTTCTTTGGTCTGGCCATAGCGGTGAATACGTCCCATCCTCTGCTCCAGACGATTGGGATTCCAGGGGATGTCATAATTGATCATCAGGTGGCAAAACTGCAGGTTGATGCCTTCGCCGGCGGCTTCGGTGGCGACCATCACATCAGTCTCGTGTTTGAAAATGCTTTCGGCTTTGACCCGTTCTTCCAGTTTCATCCCGCCGTGAATGGTGTTAGTATTGTATCCCCAGGTCTTGATTTTCTTTTCCAGATATTGAAGTGTATCTTTTGATTCTGTAAAAACAAGAATCTTTTTGTCTCGAGGATCGGGATATTTTTGTGAGAGTTCGGTGAGAGCGGTTTTGAATTCCTTGAGTTTGACTTCTTCCTCGCCTTGAATGATTTTTTTGGCTCGGTCGATCAACCCCTCGATGATTCTAATTTCTTTCTCAAGTTCTTCTCGATTCTCAGCAACACTGAGAGTTTCCCAAATCTCTTCTTCCTGCCAGCGATCTTCCTCGCTCATATCCTCGATGGTCTCAAAATCGAAGGCGCTATCCGGAGTCCTGTTTCGGTCTTCAGCTCCCTTGAGGTAGTCTTCAAGACGCTTTTTTCTTCTCTCCAAAGATTTAAGCAAGGCGTAGGTACTGGATGCTAGCCGGCGCTGCAGAATGACCAGGGCAAAGGCGATATTCCTGCGCTTGTCTTTCTTCAAAGCCTTGTTGTATTGTTCCTCAACGTACTTCGATAGCGCATTGTACAATTCCGCTTCTTTCGGTGAGACGGCTCCCCAGCGGAATGCTTTTGTCGCAACATTGCGGGGCAGGAACAGCGGCTTGCCTTCAAAATCTTTGAGGTCCTCTTTAATTCGCCGGATGAATAGCGGATTGTCCTTATTCTTTACGGATTCTTGCACCATTTCATTGGTAGCAAAGAATCCCGGTTCGATGAGGTCGAGGAAAAGCCTGAAGTTTTCCGGATCGCCCTTGTGTGGCGTTGCCGTCAGGAATAGCAGATGATCAGTAACGCGTGAGAGCGTCTCGCCCAATCGGTAACGACTGGTCTTATCAATTTTGTCACCGTAACGATAAGCGCTCATCTTGTGCGCCTCATCGACGATGATTAAGTCGAAATGGGCTGCAGAGATAGAGGGCAGAACTTCCTCTCTTTTGGCAAAATCAATCGATGTGATGATTTGATTTTCGCGGAGCCAGACGTTGTGGCCATATAGCGCATCCAGGTAATGCCGGCCCACCACAACGAAATGTTCTTCAAAACGTTCGGCCAGCTCTCGGCGCCATTGATCTTTGAGATGACCTGGAGCCACGATCAGGATTCGTTTCACCAGATGGCGAATTTTTAGCTCCTTTATCGTGAGTCCTGCCATTATGGTCTTGCCGGCGCCGGGGTCGTCGGCAATCATGAAGCGAATTCTGTGCTGATGTAATACGTTTCCGTAAACGGCGTCTATTTGATGTGGCAGGGGATCGACTTTCGATGTGTTCATCGCAATGAGGGGGTCATACATGGAAGCGAAGCGGTAGCGAGTTGTTTCGAGGGCAAGAAAGACCTTCAGGGGTTCTTCTGCAAAGCTGGTTTTGAGTTCGTCAACTTTGAATTGCTCAAATTCCGATAGTGGGATTAGGTCGTCGACGTGCTGTCTTGTGTTCTTAGTCGCTCCTACGATATGAATATAGTCACCGGCTCTTTCAATGAGTTTTATTTCTACCGGTTCCGGCCAATTTGGGCCTTTAATAATACTCCCTTGCTTGATGTTGTTCATATTAGAGACCTTGCTTTCTAAAAAACTGTTTGCTGTTTCTTGCAATCATTTCACTAACCAAATCACTTACACTCGTTTTGTTTTGATGGGCAAATTGCAGCAATTCGGCCATCATTTCTTCCGTAATTTTTAGCTCGATTTTTATGTTCCTACCGAATTGTTCTTTTCGCTGCCAGCCATTCAAAGTTATGTCGAGAGCATGGGCGATCTGTTTCTGTGTCAGTCCGGAGAGTTCTCTTACTTTTTTCGTATTCACGTTCGAATCCTCGCATCGTTTGGTACTCCCCTACCAAATATCACAAGGAATGGAGTCGTTCAGTGGATATAAGGAAACATATAGACAGTATCTGTAAAATGCATCTATAAAATGGATTGTTTTTGCGTTCTTTACAAAAAAATAACATTTCAGGAGGTTAGTTTTGGGGAAGACAGTAGCAAGTTCCATATTTCTTAATAAGGCAATTAAAAGAACCCGAGTTTGATTCGGGTTCCAATTCTACCACGACTATAACTATCAAGCTTATTCTGTAAAGAGACTCAGAAATAGCAAGCGCGATAATCGGAGATGAATTCGACACCACAATCACGGCGGCCCTACTCCCCGTCCCCGGCCAGCTCGTGCTTCAATCTGTCCACGGAGGCTCGCCCAGGACACTGCGGTCATTGCTCCGTATCCTGTTGATTGTGGACTTTTCCGGAAATAGCTCGAGCTTTAGCATTTATCTCTGTGGGTTAATGTCTGAAGATGGTTCAAGGTAAATGAAATTCGTGTGATTCGCAAGCAATCACAGCACTGCCGCGCAGCCTTTCCGTTGGTTGGCGCGTTTTGAATAGAAGACGCCGCCACGTTCTATTTCGAGCCGGAGCCGGGCAAGAATCTGGGCTGCCACACCGACAGCGCTGAGGAGATACTCCTGATTCTTGCAGGCGAGTTGGAAGTGAGCGTTGGCGACGAGACCGGCAGACTATCCGCCGGTCAACTCAAGCCGGCTGCGCAGGGCGGTGAAACGAATAGGTCCCTTGCCGGTGAGGTTCTGACGGCAAGGGATTCATTTTTGAAAGGACTGTTATCCTGTCTACTATTTACAGAACAAGTAACCAAACTTATGCTATTACTTCTCATTCCTTGGCGTTTTCCCCGTCTCCACATGATGCTGGTATCTTATAGATAGAATTCCGACCTCGATAGATCCTCAGGGGCATGCAACATTATTTTTGTTGAGATTGCAGAAGAAAGTCTTATATTAAAATCCACCCACAGCAGCTTATAATTTATGGCCAATAAGCAAGGCGGATTTATATGGTTGATTTCCCATATAAAGTGCGCAATCTGAGTTTTATACTCATCTGCAGGCTGATATTCATAATTGAGCAGATTAAGAAAGTTAGAGAAAAATATATAATATATACAAATCGGAGGGTGTTATAATGTCAAAAAAAATGGTCTATTATTCATTTCTCTTCTTATTGTTTCTTGTTTCTAGTGTATTGCGCTGTGATGGCAAGAAAGATATTTCAGCGACCGCCACGTGTGGTGAAGCCGAGGTTTTTGAATCCAGGCTTGGAGTTATTAATGTTCCGCAGTTAACTCTTGGTGATTACTTCTGGGTAAATCCAGAAGCCAAGAACAGTGCTTATATTGGTCGCATGACATATCCAAATTCATCTGTGGTAACTGAAAATCCAAAAGATAAGGTAAACATTGATTATGACGCATCTCTCGATATCACCTTTGATGCTGATTTACCAGCGACAGTAAAAGCCAGCTTAAAAACTCAAGTTTCAAAAAGCTCCGAATTGACTGTTTATGATTTGCAACGTAAATCTTTGAATAATGCTGTCTCATTGGTAAACGCGGATTCCAGTGCAAAAGCAGCAATCACAGATCATCTTGAGCATGCACCTCAAAATATCATTTTTGTTGTTCATACCGTCCAAAATGCCGATTCACTCACTATTGGATTAGCAGGCGGCTCACAAACAGATTC
>CAZVSL010000118.1:8249-13082 GCA_964629935.1 uncultured Calditrichaceae bacterium
TTCAAATGTAAGCATAGTCAACTTTGGTGAATTTAGAATGGAGGTCAAGTATCAGTGTAGCAATACCTTGGAAATGGCAGGGAGTGATTCACCTGTGTTCTTTAAAGTCACTCCAGTTGGTTACGATTCAGAAAATGATCGACTCTGCGCAAATACAGCAGTGGAGTTATCTCTTGCTGACATTGACCTAACAATGACAATTCTTGCTGAGCCACAATAAGAATCTTGCTAAGGTATTGGGACTTATTGAGACGCTTCAATGACATCACTGAGTATATCAATCGTATTAACCCGGACACTGATGCGATGACATGATTTCTCAGTTTTCAGTGCTATCGCAAATCCTTGTGTATTCTCACTGTCACGTGCCCGGACTGACAGCGCCGGTTATGCGAAATGCTTGGCCTCTAATGCATCCATGCAAATGGAAAACAAACCGGAGTTTGAATGGAAAACGGACAACCAGAAAAAAGCTGCGGCGATACGTGGAATCACACAAGCACGCCATCCGGCAAAAGGCGGAGATCATGGTGGACCATTTTCATCAGCAGGTTGTCGGGCGCCGGAAAATAGGCGGACGCGGCCGGGCGATGATCGTCTGCAGCAGTATCAAACGAGCCATCCAGTATTATGAAGCCGTTTCGGCCTACCTAAGAAAGCGTAAGAGTCCGTATCGCGCCATCGTCGCGTTCTCTGATTTCGAAGAGAACGGCAAAAAGATTACCGAAGCATCGCTGAACGAATTCCCGAGCAGCAAAATCGAGTCCTATTTCAAAGCCGAAGAGATCAAGGGCATCCCCGGCAAAGACCCGTATCGTTTTCTGGTCGTGGCCGATAAATTTCAAACAGGCTATGACGAACCGCTTCTGCACACGATGTATGTGGACAAAGTCCTCTCCGGTATCAAAGCGGTACAGACTCTGTCGCGGCTCAATCGTGCGCATCCACAGAAAACCGACACGTTCGTACTCGATTTCATGAACGATACCGACACGATCAAAGACGCCTTTGCTGACTACTACCGCACGACCCTACTCAGCGAACAGACCGATCCGAATAAGCTGCATGACCTGAAGGCGACATTGGATGCCTACCAGGTTTATTCCGCCGAGCAAATTGATCAGCTGGTCAAGCTGTTCCTTGATGGCGAGGACCGCAATAAGCTCGACCCAATTCTAGATGCCTGTGTCGGGGTTTATCGAAACGATCTGGATGAAGACGGACAAGTCGACTTTAAAGGCAAAGCAAAAGCGTTCACACGGACGTACCAGTTCCTGGCATCGATCCTGCCGTACACGAACGCGGAGTGGGAGAAGCTTTCGATCTTCCTGAACTTTCTCATTCCAAAGCTGCCCGCGCCGGTTGAAGAAGACTTATCCAAGGGCATTCTTGAAGCTATCGACATGGACAGTTACCGCGCCGAGGTACAGCAGACGATGAAGCTTGCGCTTCCCGACGAGGAAGCCGAAATCGACCCGGTACCCACCAGCGGCGGCGGCCGCAAGGCAGAGCCGGAACTGGACGTTTTGAGCAACATAATCAATGCGTTCAACGACCGTTTCGGAAACATCGACTGGGACGATGCGGACCGGATTCGCAAGGTGATAACCGAGGATATCCCCACGAAAGTCGCAGCCGACAAAGCATACCAAAATGCGATGAAGAACAGCGATAAGGCCGCTGCGCGACTCGAACATGACCGCGCGCTTCAAAAAGTCGTTGTGAGCATGTTGTCCGACCATACCGAGCTGTTCAAACAATTCAGCGACAACCCCAGTTTTAAGAAGTGGCTGGCGGACACTATTTTTGGCGTCACTTATGAGGAACCTGTTTAAAGTCGAGAAGAACAAGGAGAGAGCTTAATGTGTAAAGGATGGGTCTTCCCCCACCATCCCCACAATCCCGACCTCCGGCGTCGGGACGGGTCCGCAATGGGCGGTTCACCCAGTGGGATAAAAGAAGCTTCTGGCAAGCACGCAAAAGTTCATTCACAATATCCCACGCGGTGAATCGCAGGTTCACTAGCCGTTGGGTAATGAAACGCAATCCAGAGCCTGTCCTGAGCCCAGTCGAAGGGTTCACATAGCAACCATCTCGACAGCCGTCGTCGAAGGCATCCGGGACTACAGGCTCCCTTCCCACAAAACCTCGTCCCGAGGGATTTCGATTCGAAGCATTTGGGGATAGTTTTTCGCTAATGATTGCTGTACCTTTTAACATAAATACAGAGGTTCACTTACAGGGGACTTACACCCCATTCGTTCATGCCCATGCCGGGCGTACATGTCGGCTGCAGTGGACGGCAGGGCTCCGTTCCTTTGACCGAATTTTGTTAGTTGTAAATGCTTTTGATTTGTCCATTAAGGTAGGTGCTACGTAACCTGCCGACCACTGAGCCAAGCTACTTGCTACAATGCCCGTAAAAAATTGGATTTTGGTTATAGATATAGTATTTTATGGCTGTCAAGTGAGGAGAAGAAGATGATTATTCACGACATAAAGCTAGACGGACCAGGTGTTAAGGGAACAGTCGTAAATGCACACCTCCTTAGTGAGTTGCTGCGTATTGTCATTGAGGGGAGTCAACGAGCACTCAGGGTCAAAACTCAAGGTAGAAGCACAGCACGCGGTATCTTACCAAGTTGGATTTCGACATCATCAGAATTTGAAGTTCAGATAACAGAGGGCTCAACTCTGTTGCAAATAACAGCACCCACATTAATAGAAGCGGACCCTAGCGAGTTTAAGCAAAGTAACTTGTTTCCAGAGATTGATCCGCACTTGACTAGCTTTGACTATTTCACTGATAGTTTGGACGCTGTCTTAGATGGTAGTGAACGCTCAAATCTTTTTGATCGGGGAATGTTAAAACTGCTCTCTGGCTTTGATTCGGTTTTTGAACGCGGGATTGACGAAATCACTTTCCACGCGAAAGGGACAAGCACAGGAAAGAACATACAGGTAAACAAAAGGAATTTAGAAAGCTTCGTAAAGCTTGAAGAACAAATCCCACAGCCTCAACAAACTAAAATTGCGGGCAAACTTGATTCAATACGGCATAGTGACCGAACATTTATTTTGCAATTACCTGAAAATAAAGAACACGTTAAGGGAATAGCCGATTCTCACCATCTCGAGCATCTGCAATATCTTTGGGGAAAATCTGTCCTTGTTGGTGGTAAAGTACATTTTACACCAACTGGTTCAATCTTAAGAATTGAAGCAGACCAGATAAAGTCTGGATCGGAACGTGATATGATGATATGGTCGGTTCCGCCGACACCTTTAAAGAAACCGGTTTCTGCGGCTGCGTTTCGGGTGCCTCAGGGTTCTAGATCGGGTATAAATGCGCTCATAGGTCGTTGGCCAGGAAATGAGAGCGATGACGAAATCGAAGAAGTCCTGGAGACTCTTTCGTGATCCCAACGACAGCTCTTCTTTTACTAGATACGAATGTTCTTATCCATTTAGTCAGGGTGATGATGTAGGGATTCGGATCGCTGATGAGTTTAAACTCCGTGAACGTGTTGAAAGGCCACTAATTTCAATCATAACCGTTGGCGAAATGAAGGCCTTAACGATGAAACTTGGATGGGGACAACAGAAAAGAGATATTTTAGATAAACTTTTGCAGGAACTGGTTGTTGTTCATCTAAATCAAGGCAATATAATTGAAAAGTATTCTGAGATTGATTACTACTCAGAAAAAGTGGTCAAACCAGCGCGGCCAATGGGACAAAATGATATGTGGATTGCAGCCACAGCATCGGCACTTGATGCTTATTTGCTCACCACCGATAATGACTTCGACCACCTTATACCTGATCACTTAAATAGAATCAAAATAAATATCTAGGCTACTTCCGTGGATTTGGGTTTTAGGAAGAGAATCTTGATGTGCTTGAGCGGGGATTGATCGCAATCGCCCTTGATTATGAAGTGACCGAGGAAACTTCCACACCTCCTGGCAAGAAGTACATAGTCGATGGTGTGCTGGAAACAATATGATGAAAGAATTAGACTTAGTCGTTTTGACCCACGATTACGAGGACCATGGCCTTAAATCCGGCGATGTTGGTACGGTTGTACATTGCTATAAAGACAGGAAGGAATTCGAGGTCGAATTCGTCACTGCAGAAGGCAAGACGGTTGCTGTACTAACATTGACCACCGCTGACATTAGACCGTTTGAGCAGTCGGGAGATACTTCACGCTCGCGATCTTAGGCCACTGAAGGGTGTCCTCATTGCGTTGTCATATTCTAGCTGATCTTCCCATCTCACTTCAACAACACAAGCTTCCTAACCTCAACCAACCGCCTGCCGTTTTCTCCTACGTCCTGCGTTTCCAGCCGATAAACATACGTGCCACTGGCAAGACCGCTCGGCTGCCACCGGATTTCGTAAGCCCCGGCAGGTTGCAACCCTGAAACCAGGGTCTCCACCTTTTGTCCGAGCGTGTTGTATATTGTTAGCTCGACCTCACTGCGCTGCTGCAAATTGTAGCGGATGGCCGTGCCGGCGTTGAAGGGATTCGGGTAATTTTGTGATAGATTGAAAGTGCCTGGTTGAGATGCCAAATCTTCGTGGGCATATTTGACGGTTGTGATGTAGCCGGTGTCATCGTAATTTTTGCCTCCTGCGGTTTTGCCGACAACCCAAACGGCGCCACGTGTGTCGGCTGCTATCAGATAAGCCCTTTCCATAGTATTTTGGGGCCCATTGTAGGTGCCCTGCCACGAGAGCTCGCCGTCAGGGGTGTATCCGAGGGCAAGAAAATTGTGGTTTTCACCAGGTTCAAATGTGTATCCAACTACATAAACATTGCCGTAAG
>CAZVSL010000119.1:0-13041 GCA_964629935.1 uncultured Calditrichaceae bacterium
TCAGGACACACGTTACCAAAATCAGATAGAAGCATATTCTGCTCAATATTGGCTACAGGGTGTGGATTTCTCCGCCTGCGTAGTGACCGAATATACTCTTGCGAAGGAACGAACTGCTGCTTGCTCAACTCAGCGTCCGGATTAGAACGCGGGGAGACACCGTGAACCAGCACCAGATTTTTCTCTTTGTCGAAAGCAAAATAGGCCAGCCAACAATCCTTAAAATGATGTTTAACGATATTGAGAATACGCCTGATCCTATCATTGGCTGAGAGACGCCTGCGCATGGCCGATGACACGCTCTGCATCAGCCGCAGCCGTGTACTCTTCTGGCGCAATTCGTGCGTCAGCCGTTTTTGTCTCATGGAATCCGCTTGAGCCGGATTGCCGGAAGAATGATTGGTTGCAGTTTTCATGACAAACACCTGACATATTTGAAGAGACAAGAAGTCTCATGGTGCACCTTTGAAATCCAACGGCTCTGGCAGGGCAAAGATGGACGTGTCGCCGGGATATGGGTAGACATTGGGCGTGACAATTACAGCCAAGCGGGCAGCCGCCCGGCTGCGCAAGGACCAACCGCCGGAATAAACCTCCTGGTTTCCCACGGAGAGAGTCATCACTCACTCCAGTTCACAACAACCATTATTAGAATAAATATACAAAAATCAAGAGCCAACGCAAGGAAATTGACGCAAATTTAATAAAACCAACAAGAAGTATCATCACCGGTTCAAGTGAATCACCATGCGCATCACGTTGCCTCCACGCGGGATCTTCTTGAATTCCACTTCGTCGACAAGGTTCCTGATCAAAAACATACCCCATCCCCGCCTGTCTTCACAATCGTTCAACTGCCGCTCAAGTTTTGGTTCCAATATCTTTCGTTTCAGCCCCGGCCCCTGGTCTTTGACATTCACCTCCAAACTCTTTGGCCGCATTTTGAGTGTGACCAGCACCATGGTGTTTTTCTTAAGACGATTGCCGTGCTCCATCGCATTGGTACACGCCTCAGCAACCGCGGTTTTCAGATCATCGATGCGGCTCTGATGGAAATTCATGAGTCTGGCTACCGCGGCTGCTGAGTCCATCGCCACTTTCTCGTATCCCAGCACCGAAGGAATATGGATTTCTATGCAATCAGGTTTATTGGGCATAACACTACCTGCCAGTTCGCTTAGCTGAGCTCAAGAATAACAACGGTTACATCATCGTGAACAGCATCGTTGCCGCTGTACTCGTGCATAGCACTGATCAAAGACTCAACCATGGCATCCGGATGCTGCCGTTGCAGGGCGCGTATCGACTCGGAAAACCGGTCGAAGCCGTAAGACTCATAACTTCCATTCATGGCATCCACGATACCATCCGTGTACAGAATGAGCCTGTCGCCAGCTTCAAGTTGGATGCACAGTTGCTCATATTTTGTAGAGCCGACGATACCAAGTGGGAATCGATCGGCGTGGTTCGATTGTGGCAGGAAACTGACTTTGTCTTTCCGCCACAAAAACGGCAAGGTCTGGCCTGCATTGGTATAGGCAAACATGCGATTGGCAGCATCAAATATGCCATAAAACAGCGCAACAAACATGTCGCTCTGCGTATCCCGGTGCAGCCGCGTATTGACCAGCTTGAGCACTTCGTCGGTTTGCTGCTTTTCTTCGGCTGCGAAGCGGACGGCGCTCATAGCCGCGGTCATCACCATGGCAGCAGACACACCATGGCCGGAAACATCCCCGACAACGACACCGAGCCGATTGTCATCAAGCTCAATAAAATCATAAAAATCGCCGCCCACTTCCTGCATGGGGATGGATCTGGCTCCGATACGCAGGCCATCGACTTTTGGGTAGGTCGTGGGCAGCATCCGCGCCTGCATATCGCGTGCAATTTGGAACTCATGCCAGATGTGGGCATTTTCACGCAGAGACTGTACCATGCCATTAAAAGACTGCGCCAGGGCGCCGATTTCATCTTTTGCTTTATAGTCAATCGAGATATCCCAATTACCGCGAGCCACTTCTTTGGTGCTTTCGGTGAGACGTTGCACAGGTTTGAACATTTGCCGGATGAGAAAATATATGAGCAGCACACCCAGCAGCATGACCATGCCAACCAGTTGAATCAGGGTTTCGCGCAACTGATCGCGGCTGGAAAAGACGTCCTTTTCGTAGCCCGTGGCCAAAATCACCCACTTCCAGGGTGCGAAATACTTGAAATAGCCAATCTTCTTTTCCCCCTGCCGGCCGCGGGCATCCGTAACCTGGCTGTAGAATGTAAAGTTGGCATAGCCGCTGACGCCATCGTGGGCATCGATCTCATCCAGGATGGCTTTGATATGGGGGAACCGTTCGTTATATAGGGATTTGCCCGCGGCAGTCGGGTGGACAACAAGTTCGCCCTTGCGCGGGCCATTGCCGTTCCACAGCACAGAAATATAGCCATCGCGGGCAATCTGCAGTTGGGCAATTTCCTGTTTGAGCTCGTCAGACGGCTCCAGTGAATTCTTATAATGGCGGTCGCACAAGGCAAACGCCTGCTCCGTCTTCGATACCAGCAGCTCGCGCGCCAGCGCTTTGATCTTCCATTTTCCTTCGCGATAACTCAGAAATGTGGCGACCGTAACCGAGCCGACAATCAGGATGATCGAAACGAGAATGATTTTGACTCTGAGACTCATCTTATTCCCGCCGAATTCCGAGACGGTCCAGCTTCTTTTGCAGGCCAAGCCGGCTAAGGCCGAGCCGGCGCGAAACCTCGCTTTTGTTCCAGTGGTACTTTGCCAGCGCTTCTTTGATAATGTGGGTCTCGAGCGCATCCACAGCCTCGCGCAACGTGCCGGCCTGCAACGCATTGGGAAGCTCCAGTCCCGAAGATGTCCGGCTCAGCTTCTGTGACAGGTCCTCAGGCTGAATGATGGCGCCTTCGCCAGCCAGCGTGACAGCCCGTTCAACTTCGTTTTCAAGCTCGCGAACATTGCCGGGCCAGTCGTAATCACTCAACACTTTCATCGCCTTGGCGGAAAAGCCCTTTATGCGCGTTCCGATCTTTTCTTCCATCTTTTTGACGAAATGATTTACCAGCAGCGGAATATCATCCCGCCGATTTCGCAAGGCCGGGATATGCAGCTCCAACACGCTAAGTCGATAGAACAGATCCTCGCGGAAATTTCCCGCCTTCATTTCTTCTTCAAGATTCTTGTTCGTCGCTGCGATAACCCGCACATCCACAGATATTTCTTTGTTCGCGCCAACGCGGCGAAAGCGCCGCTCCTGCAAAGCGCGCAAAATTTTTGCCTGAGAACTGACAGGCATGTCGCCGATTTCGTCTATGAAAAGCGTGCCGCCATCAGCCTGCTCGAAATATCCGAGGTGTTTTTTCACACCCGTCGCAACGCCGGCTTCGATACCAAACAGCTCTGACTCCACCAAATTCTCGGGAATCGCAGTGCAGTTGACTGCAACAAACGGCTTGTCCTGCCGCGGACTCAGATAGTGGATGGATTTGGCCAGCACTTCCTTGCCCGTGCCGGTTTCACCATAGATCAAAACATTGGTCGGACTGTTGGCCACATTGCGCACCTGCTGCATCAGTTTTCGCATCTCATCGCTTTGGCCGATAACGCGGCCGCCCTCGTAGCCTTTTTGAACTTCCTCCCGCAGAGCGATATTCTCGAGCTGCAAGCGCTCCTGAGCGTCTTTGAGCTCTTCGTACAATCGCAGATTCTCAAGCGCTGAGGCCGCATGACTCATGGCCGCCTCGATGAGCTCCCGATCAGCATCTGAATAGGTTTCGCCGGAAAGCTTTTCGCCCAGAAAGATGCCGCCCAAAGCGCCGCTCCGACCCGGAAATTCGGCCCAGAAGATTGTATTCTCAAGAGGCTCCGTTGCATTCTCAAGTAGATGATTGGCCAATGTCTGCTTCTTTTTAGAAGATGGCATACCGTCAAAACTGCCGTTCAAAACCTGGCGCTGCAAATTCGTGCCAATATCGCCATTAAACCCGCGCGCTGCAGCCAATTGCCATTCGCGATGATGATTGCGCATCAAACTTACGCCGCTAACCACACCAAGACTGCCCATAAGAATCGACAGCACTTCTTTGTAGATTTGTGCACTGTCTCTGCAGCCGTTGAGGGCATTCGCCACTTCATACACGGTTTGCAAGTGGAAAACTCTGCGCTCGAGCGATGCTGCGTCCGTGATATCCAGGCTCATATCAATCCAAATATAACAGTTTTCAAAACACTGGCAACTAAGTTAACAACCTGAAATGGTACAATCTATTTGCATAAATGTCAAGCCAAAAGCGTTTTCAGCTCTCTGATGTCTTCGATCACAATATCAGGCCGAGCGTGGAGAAGAACATCCCGCGGGCGGTAACCATAACTTACCGCACAGGTTAGCATTCCGGCGGCCCGGCCAGCTTCAATATCCGACGGACTGTCCCCGACCATGATAGCACGCTCCGCTTGCGCCTGAACCTGAGCAAGCACTTGCAAAAGAGGCTCAGGACTGGGCTTGAGCTCGGAGGCCGAATCGCCGCCCAGAACCGCAGCAAACCGATTCGCAACACCCAGGCCATCGAGCATACGCCGGGTGAACTGCTCCGGCTTATTGGACACGACGGCAAGGAGCTTTTCACGAAAATGGTCGAGCATGTCCGGCACACCGGGATAGAATCTTGAATGCACCAGCAGATGCTCGCCATAATGCTGTTTAAACAAAGCAACGGCAGTCTGGAGTTCATCCTCATGTTCCGGTGGCAGCGAGCGCTGCAGCAGCATGCGCACGCCGTCGCCTACGTTTTGCATCACCTGCTGCAAACTCAGTCTCTGCAAGCCAAGCTGCTGCAGGGCAAAATTGACGGAATCAGCGATATCCTGGCGGGTATCCACCAGCGTGCCATCAAGGTCAAAGATGATGAGGTCGACCGGCGTGATATCAAGTTTAGGGTTGTGCGAGGTGTTGTCCAAAAGTATGGTCTCCCGTAAATTTTCCCCTGTCGTACAAAATCTGACCTCTGAGAATGGTATAAGCAAGACTGCCTGCGATGCGGAATCCCTCATACGGCGACCAGTCGGCGCGACCGTGCAAATTCTCAGCACGAATCGTGGCGTCCCGCCCGGGCTGCCATATCGCGAAGTCTGCGTCAGAGCCGATTTGGATGGCGCCCTTGCGGTCGGCCAGGCCGAAGATACGTGCCGGAGTCTCAGCAAGCAATTGCGTCAAGCGTTGCAATGAAATGCGTCCTTCGGCGACGCCATAAGTGTAGAGAAGCGGAAACAAAGTTTCGACTCCCGGTATGCCATTTGGTGTCTGATGGAATTGACCTTTCCCAGCATCTTTCTGGGCAATAGTAAATGGGCAATGGTCCGTGGCAACGACATCGATAACGCCGTCCGCCAGCGCCTGCCAGAGCACCTCACAGTCTTTGGACGTTCGCAGCGGCGGCGTGGTGATCCAATAATGGCCATTCTCCCGTTCGTAAGTCTCATCGGACAAGACAAGATATTGTGGACAGGTTTCGAGATACAATTGGGCGCCTTGTGCCCGCGCTTGCAGTGCCGCCTCCAGACCGGCGGCGCTGCTGAGATGGACAATGTAAAGCGATGCGTCAAGCTCGCGCGCTATGCCGGCAGCCCGGGCAATGGCGCGGGCTTCGGCCTCAGCCGTGCGGCTCTTGGTGTGGTAAACAGGCGCAAACCTGCCAGCGGTAATATTCTCATCCGTCAATGTTTCGACAAGCTCATTATCCTCAGCATGGAGGCACAGGACGCCATCGGTTTCGTGCACCGCTTGCAGAACGCTGCGGAACTCAGGCCACGGAATCATCATACCCGCCTGCCGATAGGTGGAAAACACTTTGAATGCCCTGAGTCCTTGCTGAGTCAGTTTTGGGATTTCAGCCAGACGCGTAATGGGTTTGTCTGTGACATTCACATGCAGAGCATAATCCACATGCGATTTGCCGCCAGCCTTCTCCAGCCGCACATCTACAGATTCCTGCAGCGTCTGCCCGGGCTCCTGCACGGTAAAATCGATGATAGTGGTGACGCCACCGCAGGCAGCCGCAACTGAACCCGACTCAAAGTCATCGCAGGAGTAGGTAGCCATAATCGGGATGCCCATGTGCGTATGCGCATCGATAAAACCCGGAAAGACCTGCATGCCACGCGCATCGATGGTGCGGCTGGCGCCGCCAGCCAGCTCAGGCGCCAGAGCCACGATCTTGCCATCTTTCACCGCGATGTCTGTTTCGCGAATGCTGTCCGCGGTTACGATCCGACCGTTGCATATCAGCAGATCATATTGTTGTGCGTTCATCGGTAACGTCTTAATGTATTTGGGCGTTAATGTGTTAAAGTGTCATGGTATTGGGTATCTGTGTGTTGATGAATGCTGAGGTACACTGAGACACCTATTTGGGAAAAAGATGCACGGAAATCTGTGTGATCCGCGTATCCGTGTTCCTTTACATGATTCCCGCGCCACCGATCACATCGTCAACGCCATCAACGCCTTTGCTGTGTGCAGTCTGTTCTCTGCTTCCGGGTATACGACCGATTGGCTGCCATCGATCACGGCGTCGGTTACTTCATGGCCTCTGTCTGCCGGCAAGCAGTGCATGTAGATGGCTTCCTTGCCCGCCAGTCCCATGCGTCTTTCGTCGCAGAGCCAATCCTCATACTTCTTTGAAATAGCCAGCGCTTCTTCCGGTTTGTGAAACAACGACTCGATACCCCAGCTCTTGGGATAGACGATGTCCGCATCTTCGAAAGCTGCATCCATGGAATCCACCACCTCGAACTTGACGCCGGCGTTTTGCGCGTTTTCCTTTGCCGTGCGCATGGTCTCATCCATCAAGGTATACTCCGGTGGATGCGCCAGGGTCACATCCAGCCCAAAACGTGTCATCAGCATGATGAGCCCCTGAGGCACGGACATGGGCTTGGCATAAGACGGCGCATAGGCCCAGGACACTGCTATTTTGCGACCGCGCAGATCATTGCCAAAAGTCTCGCGTATGGTCATAAGATCGGCCAGCGTCTGACAGGGATGGTCAATATCACACTGCATGTTGATGACCGGCTTGTCCGCCCATTTTGCCACCTCGCGCATATAGCTGTTGCCTTCCCCCGGCACGAGATCGTGGCGGATCGCAATGCCGTGGCCATACGAGGAGAGAATAATTCCCGTATCTTTCGGACTCTCACCGTGCGCCACCTGTGAGGTCGATGCCTCGATGAAATGCGCATGACCGCCAAGTTGAGTTATGCCTGCCTCAAAAGAGTTGCGCGTGCGTGTAGACTTATCGAAAAAGAAAAGAAAAATGGTCTTGTCCGCCAGGTAGCGGTGTGGAATCTCGTTTTTGAATTTCTGCTTCAAATCTGTTGCGGTTTCCAGAGCCAGTTCGATTTCCGGCACGGACCAATCCTGGGTGGATATGTAGTCCCTGCCCTTCAGCGATTTTTCCATGATGGTGTAAGCTCCTTCGAAGAATGCTTTGTTTGAGAGTGGTTTTAGGATGCCCTGGACGCAACCAGCATTTCTCAGAGAAAAGCAGGGTTACAACACCAGGCCATCCCGCAAATGAGGTTTAAAAATAAGCAAGAAAGGTGAAAAAAGCAAGGCGGGGTATTGTCGCGAACATGCTCAACTCAGGAGTAAATAGGTGTATCTCCTGCCATATGATATCCTTATACGAATTCAGATTCAAAGATGGCAAGCAAGCCACAAGGGGGAGAATACCGGCAAGGCGCCGGAGGCGTCGCTGCGGGTGACCGGGCCTGGATTGGCGGTCGTGTTCTTGAGCAAGGCGAGGTTGAGGCTCAGTGTGATATTTATAGCAAGCCTGGCGGTGAGGCTTATCTCAATTTATGCAAGCGGGGACGCTTGCACCACATCGCACCATGTAGCATTGAGGAATTTGTGAGTAGTTATGTGTTACCGACAGATAGAGCGAAACAGATCATTTCCTTGCCATTTGTCCAAACAGCCGCTCATAATCTTCAGCGACTTTCTCCCATGAGTAGTTGTCGCGGATGCGCTGCGAGGCTTTTTCACCCAATTGCTTGACGATATCGGGGTTGTCCAGCAGGTATTGCATTTTCTCGGACAGCTCGCCGTTGCTTTTGGTGCTGAAATAGAGGCCGGCGTCACCGAGCACTTCGCGGTGCTCAGGCACGTCGTTGGCCAGCACGCAGTTGCCGTGTCCCATGCCCTCGAGCAAGGCCGGATGCGTACCGCCAACCTCGGTCGCCTGCACGTAGAAATAGGCATTCGACTGCAGCTCGCGATAGCCCTGGCCAAAAACATAGCCCGTAAAAATGATGCGTGAGTCTTTGGTCTGTTTGAGCTTCTGGATGTATTCGCCGTTGTAGGGCGCGTCACCAACGATAACGCACGGCATGTCGGTCTTGACCTGCTCAAACGCCTTGACCACATGGTGGGCGTTATTCTCCGGCTCCAGCCGGCTGACATAGAGCACATACCTGCCGGCCTCGAGGTTAAATTGCTCCAGTACATCTCTGGTGGCCACTCTGCCCGTGGGCGAGCCATAAGGAATGAAGGTAGATTTCTTATTGAACTTCTTAAGATAATAGCGCTCGATTTCCCGGGCATCTGTGACAACTTCATTGGCTGTAAAGGTCGCAAGCCATTCTGATATGAGATAAAACCAGCGTCCGAGGCGGTTCCATTTAGAGCGCTGCCACTCCAGGCCATCGACGTTTATGGCCACCGGTGTGCCGACCAGGCGCGGTATCCACGAGCAGTAGGCATTGGCGCTGTTGCAAACCAGAATGGCGTCATAGCGCTCCTTCAAAGCGTGCAAGGCACACAAGAACGTGTGCGCCACGGTGTCGAAGTATTTGTGCGCAATCGTCGGCAAAATGACGAGCCGAACGCCCTTGTAATAGCGCCCGGAATAATCGATATTATTGTTGCGACCGTAGACAGTCACCTCGTGCCCTTTTTCGACGAGCCGCGGAGCGACCTCCTCAGCAAAAGTCTCAAATCCGCCATAATTCGCCGGGATGCCCCGGATACCCATGATCGCGATCTTCATACTTTATTTCATTCCTTTGTTGATCGGAAACCCGCGTTTAGCTTAGAAGTCTTTGCGTTGGATTTACGCATTTTCCGATTTCCGGTTTCCAATTTAAGTCATTCAGCAATCAGCTATCACGAATGACAAGCTGTGAAAATCGGCTGATATCAGACACGTTCAATTCCCGCACACCAAATAGCATAGCCACAAACAGCACAAAGAGCGTGAAACACTTTAGTATCAGCAGCTCCTCGGAGAATGGCAGATACACCGCCATGACAGCAACGGCAATGCCGACCAGCAGCGTGCGTGCAAAAGACGCCGGCGGCATCATGACACGGGTCTCACGCAGGACGAGATAGCCGCTCAGCACGTTGGCCACGAGCGCCACCACGAGCGTCGCAGCGGCGGCTCCGAGGCCGCCATATTTCGGCACCAGAATTATGTTTGCCGTGACATGAACGAAGATCAATCCGCCAATGATTTTTAGCGTCGAAGGCAGGCGGTCTCGTGAGATCAAAATCGTGTTCATGACCGCGGCAAATGTCAGCAGGGCCACGGCAGCGAACAGCATGGCCAGTATCAGACCGCCGGCAGCGTACTCTTCACCAAAGAAGAGCACGATGAGCGAGGGCGCGGTCGTGCTCACCACCACGATCATGGCAAACAGCAGAATCAGCCAGTAGCGCAGCGAGATGCGCACGATGTTGCGCACGCGCTCTTCATCGCCGGCGCGTGTGGCCCGCGCAATCGAAGGCAAGAGCGCGTTCGAGACCGCCAGCGAAAGCATGTACGGTATCTTCGCGATGCTGCTGGCAGAAACATACTGTCCCACCATGTCGCTACTCAGGTAATACTTCACAAACCAGATGTCGATGGACATCAGCAACTGCAGTCCGGCGTAGTAAAAAATGTTCGTGAATGCAAATTTGAAGAAAGGGATGTGGTCTGCTTTTGTCTCCAGCGCCGGCAAACGCAGCAGCGCCAATCCCAGCAACAGCCCGCCAATCGAACCCAGCATATTGCCAACCACAGCGCCGCTGACGCCATATCCCATGAGCACAAGCGAAAAGATGGCCAGCGGTTTGGCAACACCGTAAGCGATAGTCATGATCGCCTGCTTGCCGAAGGTGTGCATGCCGTTGTGAAAGCTGGCGAAGTACTTGTATAATCCATACGAGATGATATCGATGGCGGCGATCTGCAGGTAGAATTCCAGCGAGGCGTCATCGTAAAGCATCGCGAGCAGCGGCGCGGTCATGAAAAACAGCAGGAACACGCCAGTAGAGTACAGCACATGCCAGCGCAGGGTCCGGCGCAGCAGCAAGCGGCTGGCCTCCGTATACTCGGCAACGTACTTCTGCAAGGCTATCGGAATGCCGGTGATGACGAACACCTGCACCACCAGCAGGAACGACATCACCACGCCAAACTGGCCAAAGTCTTCCGGACCCAGGATGCGCGCCAAACCCACGTTGATCGCATAGCCGGACAGCATCAACACTGCCTGACTGATCAGCAACAAAATTGTAGCGCGACCTAACATGGGGTTCGATTTACTGCCTGCGGATATATTCTAAACAAATAAGTCAAGCCGTTATTAACCCTGACAGGGTTCAGCGTTGCTTCGTTTTCGTACTGCGCCTGCGCGCTGGCCGTTTATTGTTACCCGAGTCTCCGTCAGCATTTGAAGCTGTCCCCATCTGGCCGTTGGGCTGAGCCATCTCAGCCCAAATCCGGTCCATGATCTCCATGGAACGCAACCCTTCTTCGGCTAAAATCGGCGGTTCCGTGTCTTCGATGATGCTCTTATAGAACAGGCGAATAAGCGTCTCATTGCCTTGATACAGATTGTATTTGCCGAACACACCGGCAAACAAATTTTTCAGGCCACCCCAGGACAACGTCCTTGCCTGGGCAAACGACATCATACTGCGTGCAATCACGCGTGGCAGGCGGGAATTTGGCTTATCAAGAAACACGGTCTTGTTCAGAAAATCAACTTTTAATGTACCTTCTGTGCCATAAATATTCATGAACAGATAGCGCGGCGATACCGCCATGGACATGCTCAGCATGCCGGTCGCAGCGCCGTTGCCAAAAGTAACGCGCAGCTCATCGGTGGGCATGTGCGGCACCACACGTTGGAACGTCGCATGCACGCTCCGGACTTGCGCGCTCTCCATCGCCTCCAGCAGCAGACTGATGGGATGGGAGATGAAATTCTGGTACAGCGCGCCCGGCATCTGATAGGCCCAGTTGTCGCGGGCAGCGTAAGTCAGGTAGCGACTCTTGCTGTCGGAGCTGTATGACGTGCCATACCAACTTTCGACATGGATGATCCGGCCGATGGCGCCCGAGGCAATCATCTCGCGGGCTTGTACCATCACCTTGTCAAAAACATGATTGTGCCCGACGCACAATTTGACCTTGTGGCGTTTGGCCGCATTTACCATCTTTTTCGCCTCCGCCGCGGTCATAGCCATGGGTTTTTCAACATAGACATGGCATTTTGCTTTCATCGCGGCCAGGCTGATCTCGGCGTGACTCTGCGCCGGCGTGCAGATGTGTATGACATCAGGTTTTTCCTGCGCCAGCATCTCCCGATAATCGGCGTAAGTTTTTGCCACGCCGTACTTTTTGGCGACCGCCTCTCTCGCATCTTCAGATGGATCACAGACAGCCACAACCCGGGCATTCGGCAAGCGTTTCAGCGCGTCAAGGTGTGGCCCGCTGATGACGCCGCAGCCAACGACAGCCGCGTTTAACTGCTGCGCGGATTGAATCCGAACATTGACATCATCGTTCGGCAGCTTGCGTTTGGAACGCCGGCTCTGTTTGTGCCAGAGCATCATGTCGCGCACACTCTGACGCAAGTCCGCGCAGGGCTGCCAGCCTAACTCCTTTTTGATCTTTTCATTCGAATAAAAGAAAGGTACGGCGCACAGGCGCATATAGGACAGCGGCAACGGCGAGGTCATGCCCGCGAGTCCCAGCACGCGGTCCGCGGCCTGCGACAGAAATCGCATCACGCTGTGAGGCACGCGCAAAGCCCGAAATTTTGGAAAGACATAGCGCCGCACCTCGTTGAAAAACTCGTTCTGAGTCAGGGTTTCATCTTCAACCACGTTGTAAATCTGGCCGATTGCTTTGTCTTTGTCGATAGCCAGTTTCACTGCGTCTGCGATACTTTCGACGTGTGACAGCGGCAGCGGCAGCTTGCCATCGCCAATGATGAGATAGCGCTGAGCGCCGGCCGCAAATCCCAAACGGGATAAAAACAATGGGCCGTGCTTGCCGAAAATCGCAGCCGGGCGCAGAATAACGGTTGCCAGCTCTTGCTTCTCATGAAATTGCTTGACCAGCTCCTCCGCTTGAATCTTGGTCTTGCAATAGTATGTTTGCTCGGTTTGCTCGTACGGCATGTCTTCGCTGAAACGCGTGTCCGGCACAGCGCTCGAATGGTCATACACGATGACTGAGCTGATAAAAACGAAACGCTTGACTTTGTTTATTGCCGCCTGCTCCAGCAGATGCTCAGTTGCCAGCACGTTGACGGCATAGAAATCATCCCAACTGCCGCGCAGAGCAGCCGCAGCATGCACAATGACATCCACGCCGCGAGCGGCGGTTTCAATGACTTTCGGGTCGTGCAAGTCACCTTCGATAAGTTTTCTTCCAGGTGCTTGCGATTGCTTGTTCGCCGGACGATGGTTATGAGCTCGTGGCCATCTTGCGTGAACAGGTCTACCAAATGGCGTCCCAGGAATCCGGCGGCGCCCGTGATCAAAATCTTCAAATTAACTCTCCTTGTTTTGCGTCTTGTTCCATCTGTAAATAGCGACGGTTTTGCGGCTGGTCTCAAATGTGAGCGTCATGCTGGACTTAACCAGCGTACGCACCTGTGCCGGCACATAAATATCATTGCCGAACCGGTAGGTATCAACCAGCAGCCAGCCGGAGTGTTCAGCCATGATTTGTTGTAATTTC
>CAZVSL010000120.1:0-13002 GCA_964629935.1 uncultured Calditrichaceae bacterium
AGTGTCGGGTCGGTTCGTCGCCCCGAAAGAAATCCGGGTCATCCGACTCTGGCTCGCCGCTCACGTATACGGCAATTTTGTTCTCCGCAGCGATATTTTCGTAATCATCATATTGGTATTCCGGCGCCGTGATGCCAAATCCTGAATAGACGAGCTGTCCTTCGATGGTCACGCCCGATTCAGTGGGCAAACCGGCTACGAGAAAGTCCTCACCGTATCGCAACGGTACCATTTCGCCGTCGATTTCAATCTTCATCGAGGAGCTGCGTAGCACGTGTTTGCGCTGCAGCGGAACACCCTGATAATAGGTATTGTGGTCGCCCACAGCCTGCAGTCCCAATCGCTCGAAATGGGCTGCAATATACATGGCCGCCAGCCGGGCGCCGCGACTACCTGTATCTCTGCCTTCGAGCAGATCGTCTGCCAAGAATTCGAGGTGGGCCTGCAAATCCGTTGCTTCAATCGTTTGCAAGCCTGTTTGCGCTCCGACGAGCTTGTCGTTGGTTTTCTCCGGTTCAGACACCACGACAAGCTCGCGTGTCAGGGGTTCGCCGTTCGCATTCGGCATGCCGCTGTCAAAATGATTTTGTAAGAGCATCAAACCAATAATACCGGCAAAAATGAAAACAATTAGAACTGGCAAACGAAAGTACATACTGCCTCCGAAGTATTGTTTGCAGCAAAAGGGTTTACTGCATGATTAGTTGCCATTTGCAGCAATAAGTTCCCGCGCCCGTTCGAAAATGCTGTCGAACATGGGCTCGGTCAATTTACCTGTAAATGTGTTTTGCTGGCTGGGATGATACGATGCCAACAGTACCAACTCCGAGTTGACGCGCGCTTCGCTGCCATGGTCAAACTCCGGTTTGCGTTCTGGCTCGAAATCTCCGCTCTGGCGCAACAGTTTTATGGAATTGTCAAAAGCTAACTTGCCCAATGCAACCACGACGCAAACATGCTTCAGATAAGAAAGCTCTTCAACCAGATATGGAAAGCAGTTATTTTTTTCTTCTGCGGTCGGCTTGTTTTGTGGCGGCGCACAGCGCAAGGAAGCTGTGACGTAGCAATCCCGCAGCTCGAGTCCGTCATCACGCGATCTCGCTTCTGCTTGCGTTGCAAATCCGAATTTGTGCAGACTGCGGTAAAGCCAGTCGCCGCTGCGGTCGCCGGTAAATATCCGACCAGTACGATTGGCGCCGTGGGCTGCCGGCGCCAGACCGACGATCAACAGACTTGCTTTCGGGTCGCCGAATCCCGGTACAGGCCGGCCCCAGTAAGTCCAGGCATCAAAACGCTTGACTTTTTCGCGAGCTACCTTCTCACGCCACTCCACCAGACGGCTGCATTTCTCGCAATTGATAATTCGCTGCTCCAAATCCTGCAAGGGCGACACGGACTCTCCTACTAAGGGGGTGTGAATAAATAACTTTGAATTTCACATAGTGCTAACCTTAAGAAAAACAACTAACGTTTTCTGTAAGTTTACCAACTTATTTTTTCACACCCCCTAAATTAATTAGTGTCTGGCCGAAAACGTCTCAACTGGGTCGTTCCCGCGGATTCCCCGCCTAAAACATGCGGGGACAAGCGTAAGCGTGCATTCCCGCCGCCCAGGCAAGCTGAAGCTTGAACGCCGAACCACCCCACATAAAAAAATCGCTCAATTCAGGCGAAAGAAAGAAACGGCCTGTAACATATTTTTTTCTCCACATACGCTTTTTGAGGTTGGAAGTTCAATTCTTTGAGCAGGCTACCTGATAGATTTTGCCAGAAAACGTCAAGACTTAACCACTCATGGATTAACCCGACTTATTCACAAAAATGCGCGCTTCGCGTAGGGAAAATCTCCGCTCAACAGCAGCGGAGCTGAATCCCGAAAGCATTCGACGAAAGCATTCGGGACAGTCACTATTTCGCTACGTCTCTGTTTGTTAATGACTTGACTCATGTTTAAATGATGTTTGTGAATTTTTAAGGCTAAAAGAAACCTGAATTGAGCGATTCATGCAAAAAATCTTCACCAATGGGTATATAAGGGGTGTTCACGCTTTAGCGTGCATTCCCGCCGCCCAAGGCAAGCTGAAGCTTGAACTCCGAACCACCCCGCACAAAAGAATCGCTCAATTTGAGAGAAAATTGATCTTGCATAATACTACAAGAATAGGTAGTTTCCAACTATAGTCATGACTATGGTCACAACATGAGAGGTAAAAGAAACTAATGAAGAAAGTCTCAAAAGGTGCGCTCAAGGCTAAAATGCTTGAATACTTCCGTCATGTTGAGCAAACTGGAGAAGAACTGATCGTGACGAGCAACAATATCCCTACACTAAGAGTTGTACCAATCAAGAAAAAAAAGCGGGTGGAAGAGGTTTTCGGCGATTTAAGAGGGCAGGTTCACATAGATGATGCAATAATAGAACCCGATACAGATGAATGGGGGATATAAGGTTGATATTGTTGGATACATGTACCCTTTTATGGTGGACCCTGGAACCGCGTCAGCTTTCTTCAACGGCCCGAGAAATCTGCGCCAAAATCTCACAGGAGGGGGCCTATATCTCCTCGATTTCTATCTGGGAAATCGGTATCAAAATGCAAAAAAGCGTCCTGGACATAGGCATCAGTCTAAGAGAATACGTGCAGCGGTTGAAAACCCTCGGTACCATTGACATTGTGCCGGTTGATGACATCATCTGGATTGAAAATATTATGCTGGATTGGGCACATCGCGATCCCGCGGACAGGACGATCGTCGCAACAGCTAATATCCACGAACTGCCCATCTTGACCAAGGATAAGATCATTCTCGACTATTATAGCGACGCAATCTGGTAGTACGCCAGTGTCCTTGTCATACGTGACCACTTGCTGAAAACACTGAGGGTTGCTATTCCTGCACCACGCCATACCATCTCGCCAACACCTGTGGCGACACACCCAGCCAGTACAAAATGTGTAAGCCTGCCATCTGCAAATAGGTGCGGACAATTCCGCCTGCCCGGAAACGCCGGGCGGAAGTTACCACGGCTGGCGCGGTCAGCACGATCTTGCCCATCTTTTTGAGTCGCTGACAAAACACAACGTCCTCGAACACACCGATCTCAGGGAAACCGCCACTGGCTTCGTAGTCCACGCGGCGAATGAAGAGACCGTGGTCGCCATACACGACTTGCGTCAGACGAAAGCGCAGCTTGTTGATTCTCTCCGCAAGTCGCAGGATGGTATGTGAGTCATCAAACTTCAAATGAAAGCCGCCGGCAAGGATGCCATCTTGCCGCAAGGTGGTTACGGCTGCCCGGCAATGCTGCGGAGTCAACCGGCAATCGGCGTGCAGAAAAAGCAAAATCTCACCCCGGGCATGGCGTGCGCCAAGTGCAAGTTGATGCCCTCGCCCCCTCTGCCCCTGCAAAACCCGAACGCCGAATTGCTGACAGATTGCGACGGTGCCGTCTGTCGAGCCCCCGTCTACGACCACGCACTCGATAGGCTGGTGCATCTGCTCCAGACATCCGGCGACGTCCTGCAAAAGCGTGGGGATGGTTTGCGCCTCGTTCAAAACCGGTACGATAATGCTCAGCAAGGGTTTGGCAGGATTTGAAAGCACGTTTGGCAAGCGTGAAGATTACAGTGACATCAGCCTGAACAGCCAGACTGTCAGAAACAACATGATTGCAGCCTTCCAATCAAGCATCGCGGACATGACTGAATTCCGTCTGACTCCTGGCAGCGTTTGCAGACTGACACGATTTGTGGCTGCTATGGCAAACAACGCGAGTACCGCAGGAATTCCAAGCAAGTGATAAGCCAGGCTTTTTGCCAGATGCAGGTGCAAAAGCGAGCTCATACTGCGGGTGAGACCACAGCCGGGACAGGGGATTTGCACCAACGAATTCAAAGGACAAAAGGTCCAGCCGAGCCCGTCCGGTGGTAACAAGAACAAAACCAGTAATGCAGCAAGGGCGGGCAGCCGGTATTCTAACGCCCGCAAGCTGCGGGATTTAAAAGTAAGCTTGTCTGTTGCTGCTGGCATCGTCTGACCGGTTCGCTCCTGAGGTTCCTGTTTGCAATTCGATCTTGCCAGGAAAAAGCAGATGCCTGACACCTCATAAGATAAGTCAAATTGCAGCTCAAAGTCAACGCGGGTTCAATTTTGATTGATTCTGAGACTATAATTAACTATTTTTAGCGCCCTATGAACACAACTTAATGTCTAATGGAGGAATGAATGGCATCCGTTTCAGATTTTCGTAACGGCATGGCGATCCGGCACAATGGCGAGATCTGGATTGTAAACGAATTCCAGCACGTCAAGCCAGGCAAAGGCCATGCGTTTATCAGAACCAAGCTCAAACAATTGAAAAGCGGCAAAGTTGTCGACTTCACATTTCGGCAACACGACAATATAGAAGAAGTGCGTCTTGAAACCAAGGAAATGCAATATCTGTACGCCACCGGCGACGAGCTCTGCCTGATGGACATGAACACCTACGATCAGATCAATGTACCGAAAGAACTGCTCGGCGACCAGATCGGATTCCTGAAAGAGGGCAACATGGTCGATGTGCTTTATTTGGAAGGCAAGGTCGTAAATCTGTCGCTGCCCATGTTTATCGAGCTTACGGTCACAGAGGCCACGCCCGGGGTCAAAGGAGACACGGTCTCCAATCTGCAGAAGCCGGTAACGTTGGAAACCGGCGCCGAGATTCAAGTGCCGCTGTTTATCAAAGAAGGCGATGTGCTCAAGATCGATACACGGGACGGCAAGTATATTGAACGGGTTACGTCGTGAGCAATCTTACCTTTTGAAAGAACTCTTACGACTAAGTCACAAAAAAACACTAAGAGTCACAAAGTTTTTGAATGATTGCTGAGAGATGAAAAATAGCCTGGCGTGTGCAGTTTGGCCTGCCGGAGTTTTGTAGGGTACAACTTTGTGAGTCTTCGTGACTCTTAGTGTCTTTGTGGTTAAAAAGTGTTGAGAACCAAACTAAAAAGGCCGCTCAAAAAGCGGCCTTTTCTATTTCACAATTCTTCGTTTCCCATCACACTCTGAAGAAAAACAATAACGTATACGCAAAGACCAGACCGGCAATCAGCAAGCCGAGGCGCTGGTAATAGATGCGTCTAAATGCTCTCTCCATATATGAACCACAAGCCTCCGGTTTATTTACACTACCAATTATAATCCGAAAGCCTTACTTCGGATCGTTTCTCCTCGCCCCCGGTCGATTCAAAACGGGACAAGTATAATACATTGTTGGCTGAAATGCAAGAGGAATTTGAGGAAAATGTTGAGGGTGATTGGTCTCAGTTGTTCCATTCAGAATGGAACTCTTGCTTTCTGAGCAAAGAATTTCACGCAAAGACATGCAAGCGCAAAGCTGTTGCAAGGCGGCGGACACAAAGCTCGCCAGCCCGTGCTAATTCCTCTTGAACTTCCCCCAACCCATCCGTACTTTCCTTCTCACAAAGCAAAACTATTACTACCAATCCCGGAGAGCAATCAAAATGAAACGCACCCTAATCCCTATTCTGCTATGCTTTTTCGCCTGCACCCATCTAACCGCAGCCGACAACAACAAAAAGGTCGATCTCGAGCAACTACATAACTACATCCAGAAAACCGTGGCAGACTTCGAGCTGACCGGCCTGGCCATCACCATCGTCAAAGACAGCAGCGTGGTGTTCAGCAAAGGCTACGGCTTTCGCAATGTGGAGACACAGGAACCGGTGACTACCGGCTCGCTCTTTAACATTGCTTCCTGCAGCAAGGCGTTCTCGTCCGCGTGCCTTGCTATGCTGGTGGATGAGGGCAAGCTGAGCTGGAAGGACAAAGTCATCGACTATGTGGCAGGGTTCCAGCTTGCTGACCCATGCATCACGGCGCAACTGAATATGGTGGATATTCTCAGCCACCGGTCGGGGCTGGACACGTTTTACGGCGATCTTCTCTGGTATGAGACCGATTACAGCAATCAGGAGATCATCCACCGCATGCGCTTTCTGCCGGTGAAGAATGAGTTTCGCAGCGAGTATGGCTATCAGAACAACATGTACATGATCAGCGGCGAAATCGTACGGCAGATTACCGGCAAACCCTGGGCTGAATTTCTGACAGAACGTATCTTTCAACCGCTCGAGATGACTGAATCGCGCACCAGCAGCGGCGAGGTGACGCCGCAGCAGGAGCTTGCCCATCCGCATATCGACGGCAAACGCATTACGCCTGCGAACGAGACACCCAATCCGGCAGGCTCCATCTTTTCCAGCGTCGATGAGCTGTCGCATTGGATTCTGATGCTGCTCAATGAGGGCCAATGGCAAGGCAAACAAATTCTGTCTGCCGCTGTGATCGAAGACATGTTCACACCGCGAACCTTGTTGCGTGTATCGGATTCTATGCGGCGGAACGGCAGCCATTTCAATACCTATGGCCTGGGCTGGTTCATGTTTGATTACGCCGGCAAGAAAATCGCTGAGCATTCCGGCGGCATGCCTGGTTATATCTCAAAAGTAACGCTCGTACCGGAAGAAAATCTGGGCATGGCAATTCTGACCAATGACCTGAATGTCGTGCCCAACGCCCTGCGCTACAAAATTCTCGATCTGTATTTAAGCGACAAAGATTACGACTGGGCTGCACATTATCTGGACATGAAGGACCGCTATGAGAAACGACAGGATCAACAGCAAGCGGAAAGAGAAGCAAGACGGGCGAAAAACACCAAACCATCGCTTGCTTTGCAGGAATACGCCGGCAAATACGTCGATAAAATGTACGGCCCGGCACAAATGGAGCTAAAGGACAAAAAGCTGCACCTGACGCTCCTGCCGACAAAAGAAGTCTTCGTCAGCAAGATGGAGCACTGGCATTACGATACTTTCCGGATCAAATTCAAAGATGAATTTCTGCCGCAGGGATTTGTGACGTTTAACTTTAGTTCAAACGGTGAGGTGACCGGCTTCAAGATAGACTTGCCGAATCCGGATTTTCATTTTTATAATCTGAATTTCAAGAAAGCGGAAAGGGCTGTAACGGAATAAACATTCGGGAAGGGTTTGTATTTCGCTTCACCATGAAGCCACCAAGGAACACCAAGACCACCAAGGAGCCTGCTGACCTGTCTCAGGCAATTCTCACACCATGCCCGTTTCCAGGAGAAATTCCGGCACAGGGACCGTGCCATACACGGGATTTATGCGGCTCAGGGGATATATCTGGATCGGTGAGGATCAGTGCCGATCCGTGAAATCCGTGTTCTTTACCGTGATGCTAATGCCGTCTATCCACATTCAACTCAAAAGAAAACGTAGTGCCTTTGTCGAGCACGCTGTCAACTGTGATTGTGTTGTCGTGCAGGTCGAGAATTTTCTTGGCGATGGCAAGCCCCAGACCGGTACCGCCGGAATTTCGGCCGCGGCTCTTTTCCACACGGTAAAAGCGGTCGAAGACACGCGGCAGCTCGTCTTTCGGGATGCCACAGCCGGTGTCGGAAACTTTGACGCCAACGCGTTCTTGTGTTTGAGCCAGACTCACCTGGACTGTGCCCCCTGCCGTAGTGTAGCATAAGGCATTTTCAATGAGATTCGAAAGTGCGCGCTCTATCATACCGATATCCGCACGTACCATCGGCAGGTTCCTGGGCAGATCAGCGCGCAAGTCGATCTTGTGCTCCCGCGCCGCCGGCATGAATTTCATCACCACATCCTGGGTCAGCTCGGCCAGTGAGAAAGGCTCAGGTTTCGGTTCGATCTGTTTGGCATCGTATTTCGAGAGTTCAAACAGCTCGCCGACGAGCCGGTTTAGCATTATGGTGTTGTCAAGGATGGTTTGCAGGTAATTCCGGCGTTCCGAGGTGCTGAGACCTCCCTCTTTCATCAGTATGGTTTCCAGGTAGCCCTGGATCGAGGCCAGTGGGCTGCGCAGATCGTGCGAAACATTGGCGACCAGCTCGCGCCGGAGCTGGTCATTGCGGCGCAGCGTCTCCATGTTGTCAACAATGGTATCGGCCATCTGGTTGAAGGCAGTTGCGAGCTGCCCGATTTCATCCTGTGACCTCACTTCGATGCGATGCTGGTAATTACCCTGGGCAAACTTCTTCACGGATTCGATCATCTTACGGAAGCGTCTGGTTAAAAAAGCAAATGCGATCAAACCGACGATTCCAGTAAATCCCAGCGCCAGGAGCAAGCTCACCGCAGTGGTTCTGAAGATATAACTATCCTTGATCATCTCGGAGGCGGTGTCATACTGCTCACCGCCGAGAATGACATAGAGATATCCATCCACCTCGCCGCCGATCTTGATCGGCGCTGCTGAGAAGGGCTTCTGGCGATGCACCTGGCGCGGATCGTCGCCCAGCAGCGGCATATTGTCGGCATTACTCAGAAAATGATATACTGGCTCAAGATCGACATAATCCAGTTTTATCTTCTTCCTGGGATCTGCGAAGAATGCCAGCACTTTGCCGTGGTCATCGAGCAGATAGATCTCAACGCGAGGGTTCATCACCATGAGGGTGTGAATCGTATGCTCGATGCCGGCGGAATCCAGACTGTCTTCAAGAAATGGCCGAAATTCGTTCGCCAGGTCGCGGGCCAGATGGCGATTCAACTGCTGGTCGGTTTCGCGCACAAAATTCATGGAAGCCTGCACAGAGAACCATATCTGCACCAGCCCAAGCCCCAGAATCAGAACCAGGAAAACCGCCGAGATCTTGCCATAAAGCGTGGAAAAGAAGTGCCTCACGCTGCAAATTCCTCCGGCTCAGCAAAGCTGTAACCGACTCCCCAGACCGTTTTGATGAAGCGCGCATTGGCGGGATCTCTTTCGATCTTGCTGCGCAGCCGGTTGATGTGAGAATTGACAGTGTGCTCGTAACCGTCGAAATTGTATCCCCAGACCATATCGAGCAACTGCTGGCGACTATAGGCGCGCCCCGGATTCGAAGCAAACAAAGTGAGTAGGTCGAATTCCTTCGCCGTCAAATCGATGGTTTGGCCGGCCAGCACCACGCGGCGCTTTTCCGGATAAATCGCCAGCTCGCCGTACACCAGCTCCTTTGGCGCCGGTTCGCTGCCGCTGCGTTGACGGTCTGCCTCCATGCGCCGAAAGATAGCTTTGATACGGGCGATGAGCTCGCGAATGCTGAACGGTTTGGTAATGTAGTCATCGGCGCCAAGCTCCAGGCCGAGGACCTTGTCGAGCTCCTCCGCCTTCGAGGTCAACATGAGGATGGGCGTGTACTTGTTTTCTTCGCGAATACGCTTGCACACTTCCAGGCCGTCAAGCCTGGGCAACATCAAATCGAGAATGATGAGTGCGTAATCACGCTGCCGAAATTTTTGCAGGCCTTCTTCGCCATCCTTTGCCCATTTCAGCCCGTAACCGAGATCTCTGAGATGAATTTCCAGCAGCTCCACAATGTTGGCATCATCTTCGATGGCAAGAATTTGGTCAAGTTTCGTCATGTTTGGCAGGCATTGCAGTTATTAAAACCCAAATTGAGCGATTCATGCAAGGAAATCTTCACCAATGGGTTGTATGAAGGGTGTTCACGCCTTAGCGTGCAATTCCCGTCGCCCCGGCAAGCTGAAGCTTGAACACCGAACCACCCCGCAAAAGAGAATCGCTCGATTCAGGTAGAAACATTTTGCAGCGTTGCTAAGCATTGTGTAAAACCGCCTCCGAAATTCGAATTATGACCCTGAGCCTTCACAAACACAGCGCCGCCAAAATAACCAACTCGTATCACAAAAGTATCACAGCGGCATCAAATTTCAAGCTTTCCCATTAGCCAAGAATGGCAGTCCTCCGGGGCTGTTCGCATACTTGTATCGCCACAGAATGGCCTAAGGCTGCTTGTTCAGGCTCCAGTCATATTCCAGAAACCGGACGCGGATTTCGTTATCTTCGATGAATTTGCGTTCTTCCTCTGACAGATACGGCTTGACATAATCGAGCAGCGGCCGGCCCTGTTCAAAATCTTTGAGATACCAGTTGAAAATCTGAGAAAGATAAAGGGTGCGTTCGCTCTTTTTCAGGCGATTCTTGGCGGGGTTGTTGAGAAACTGCCGACCTGTCTCCTGCATTCTTTTTTCGATGTTTTCGGCAGTAAATGCCTCAGATGGCAGAGCCGGACAACCCATAGCCGCACAAACGAGGACAAAATGCAGCCGTGCATCCCGAAACCTCGGCAGGAGTATGTCCTTCTCAATCTGATTGAGGGAATAGTCCTTACCGGCAACACGGTGCGTCTTTTCATCGAAAAAGTCTTTGACATTCTGAACGCTCTCGATCAAGCCTGGGGGGCGAGGCTTTCCTTCCTGAGGTGTCGTTTCCGGGCGCAACAGACCGGAATGAACCAGAACGCCCTTGATCGCATGCGCATTATACGCATTGACCCAGAAAGCCATGCGAGCTGCCCGGCTCTCAAAATCAGAAGGCCTGGCTTGCCCGAGCCATTGCAAATAGTCCTGGAAATCGCTGTCTTCCGCCATGCCCTCGTAATCTACGAGCCCCTCCTTTACATGGCGCTGCAGCGCATTGGTAAAAAGCTGGTGCGCATTGCCGTCCGTACCTGTGTTCATAGTGCTGGCGGCCAGACTGGTTGCACAAAACAAAGCCAGCAAACATAGCACCCTCGCCGCCATTCTATCAGCCCGGCATCGCGAACTCTGCGGCGGAGCAGAGAGTGTTTCATCGTATTTGTAATACTTGTCCATTCGCCTTCCTGTATACTCACCAATTAGCCGAAACAATAACATAATTTCTCCCTGGTCCTTTATGTTCTTTGTTGAATATAAGGCAAACGACAAGCGATATCAAATTTATTTCCGGCCGTCTTGCCATTACTTTAAAACGGTTGACTTTTGCCATTTTTTTTCTATCTTCTTACTGATTTTATGATACTAATAACCAAAGAGTAATCACCTTTTCTAATGGCATCATTTTCCGAACAAGACGTTCTGAGGGCCCTCGCCAATGTTCGTGATCCCCAGTCCGGCCAGGACCTGGTTGCGAATCGGATGATAAAGAATCTCTCGATAGAAGGCGGCAATGTTCGCTTCACACTTGAATTTAAGAAACCAGATTTTCCCCATAAAGAAGCTGTGCGGCAGGCAGCCGAGAACGCAGTTCGCAGCGTTGCCGGCGTGGAGGCCGTCGATATCAAAACAGCGGCGCACGATCCGTTGCGCGTGATTTCCTCGCCGCCGCAACAACCGCAGCAAGGCCCGCCAGGCGGAAGGCCGCAAGGCATGCCGCAGCAACCACCGGCCAAGATTCAGCCCAGCGCCAAACATACGATTGCCGTCGCCAGCGGCAAGGGCGGCGTGGGCAAGACCACCGTTGCCGTCAACCTGGCGGTGTCCATCGCCAGGACCGGTTTGCGTGTTGGTCTGCTCGATGCCGATATCTACGGGCCTAATGTTCCCATCATGATGGGTATGCACGAAAAGCTCGGTACACGCAACAATAAGATCGCCCCCTTGCGCCGCTATGACGTCGACATGGTTTCAGTCGGCTTCATTTCGCAAGGTGATGCAGCGATCATCTGGCGTGGCCCTCTTGTCGGGCGCATGATTCAGCAGTTCCTGTCCGATGTAGATTGGGGCGAGCTTGACTACCTGATCGTTGACATGCCGCCGGGAACGGGCGATGCGCAGTTGACCCTGACGCAGTCTGTTGCTTTAACCGGTTCCGTCGTGGTTTGTACGCCACAGGAAGTCGCGCTGAGCGACGCCAAAAAAGGCATCAACATGTTTAAGAAGGTCGAAGTACCCGTGCTTGGCGTGGTAGAAAACATGAGCTATTTCATCGCGCCGGACACTGGCAAGCAGTATGACATTTTTGGCCAGGGCGGCGGTGAAAAAATGGCCAAAAAGATGGGCGTTCCATTTCTTGGCGCCATTCCGCTTGAGCCGGCTACGCGCAAAAGTGGGGATGACGGGGTTCCGATCGTCATCGCTGACGAAACATCCCCGGTCACGAAATCATTCGGGCAAATCACAGATGCGCTTCTGGCGCAGGTATCAGAAAAGGAAAAGGGAGACTCCGGTTTCATCAAGCGTGTGTTCAAGATCAACTAGCGGAAGCGATTTCAGTTCAGTGAGTAGAGCGAGCAATCCAAGGAAAGGAACAGTATATGGCCGCTCATGATTTGTATGTTCGATTGTGGGGGGTTCGCGGCAGCTATCCGGTATCGGGACAGAGTTTTCTTCGCCACGGTGGCAACACCTCCTGCATCGAAGTTCGTGCCAGCGGCAATATTATCATTCTCGATGCCGGCACTGGCATTATCGAATTAGGTAGCAAGCTTTTACCTGAAATTGAGAAACACGCGCGGAACTCATCCGATCCCTTCGTCATCAACCTGCTGTTCTCTCATACGCATCACGACCATATTCAGGGCTTGCCTTATTTTGCGCCAGCATTTGTCGACCAATGTGAAATCAACATATTTGGTACGAGGACATTCTCGCAGTCGCTGGAACAGGTCTTCTCCGTTTATATGGCGCCACAGTATAGTCCCGTCGAACTGGAGGAGCTGCCGGCACGAATCAATGTCCAGCATGTCAACGAAAACGATGTCCTGATTTTCAACAAGAACTCCAGGACGCCTGAGCTGCGTAAGCGTCATGAAGTGAAGGGTGGTGTGAGCGGCACGGTGGTAAGTTTGCTCAAGAATTACGCCCATCCGAAGATAGGAACATATATCATGAGAGTGGCGACCAATGGCAAGAGCATGGTCTATGCCACGGATACGGAAGGTTATATCGGCGGCGACACCCGGCTCGCCCGCTTCGCGCGCAACGCCAACCTGCTCATCCACGATGCCCAATATGCGCCCGACCAGTACCTGGAGACGCAAGGTTTTGGCCACAGCACTTATGAAATGGCAACCGCAGTCGCCAGCGCCGCCCAGGTTGAGAACCTGGTTCTGTTTCACCACGATCCCTATCACAACGATGACAAACTGCAGGCCATGGCCGCCAAAGC
>CAZVSL010000121.1:0-11912 GCA_964629935.1 uncultured Calditrichaceae bacterium
ATCGGTGAACGAGTGGCTGAAGCATACACAAACCCGCTTCTGGGCTGTGAATATGGGCAAACCGCCGGCATACGATCCAATCAAGGAGACCGAATATTTGTTGCAGGCAGACCTGGCAGACGCAGAGAGAGACCGCGTGCTCCGCCATATCGCCTCCACTTATGACCCGGCCTCGGGACGCATCTCTCTCGGTATCGGCATGAACGGGCCGCGTATCCTGACGTTTGCCCCGCTCCTGATACTCGAAGATATTCCGTTCAACAATCTGGTAAAGCACATTCTGCGGCTCTGCGAAGAGGCAGTGGGCGCCGCCGTAGAGATCGAATTCGCTGTCACCTTCGAACCCACGAGATTTGGCATGCTGCAGGTGCGTCCCATGGTGGTTTCAGAGACCACCGTGCGGGTAACCACCGATGAGCTAACCGGCGATAAGGTGCTGCTGGCGTCGCAACGGGTGCTCGGTAACGGTTTGCTGGAGCATTTGCGCGATGTTGTCTTCGTTAAGCCGGAAAGCTTCGAAGCTAAATATACGCAACAGATCGCGCAGGAATTGGAAGTCATGAACCGGAATCTGATGGCGGCCGGGCGGCAGTATGTGCTCATCGGCTTTGGCAGATGGGGCAGCTCAGATCCGTGGCTCGGCATCGGCGTAAACTGGAGTCAGGTTTCGGGCGCAAAAATCATTGTAGAAGCCACCTTGCCCAATATGGACGTTGAGCTGAGCCAGGGCTCGCATTTTTTTCACAATCTCAGCAGTTTTCAGGTAAGCTATTTCTCGGTTCGCCATTCCGGCGACTTTCAAATCGATTACCCATGGCTCGCGCAGCAAGAGACGGTTTCGGAATCACAATTTGTCCGCCATGTGAATCTTCCGGAACCGTTGTTGGCTAAGATAGATGGCAGAAGTGGGCGCGGCGTCATTCTCAAATCGGCTGCTGCTAAATGAGCCCGAACGTCGCTTTAATGCCCCAATGCCCGAGAAGTGACATTTTGTGTTGTTTGGCAAAGTGCTTTCACCGCCAACAAATGCCAATTGATTCCGTTTGATAATTGGTCAGGCTCAGATCGTTTGGCGGTGATCCTATCCCACGGGGTTGACGCGAAGGCTTTATTGGCGCGTGTTGGCGGCTATTCGCGGTTTACAATCTCCGTGTTAACTTATTGCATTCTTAAGCATCAAGAGAATAGAAAGATGAAACCACAAGAACAAAGTGTCGAAAGCTTGCTTTCCGAGCTCAGAGAGAGAGCAAAAGAGCTCAACTGCATGTATGAGGTCAAGGAGTTGACCGACAAATCTGATCTGCCGCTGGATGACTTTTTCAACGGCGTTGTCCGCATCTTGCCGCCCGGCTGGCAGTTTCCGGATGTCTGCGAGGCCAAAATCACCTACCAGGACCGGGTCTACAAGACTTCAAACTTTGACGAAACCGAGTGGGTGCAAAGCGCCGATATTGTGGTGCAGGGCGAAGTCGTCGGCCGCATCAGCGTCTACTACACTCAGGAAATGCCATCAGTAGACGAAGGGCCGTTTTTGAAGGAAGAGCGAAAGCTGCTGGATACCATTTCTGAGCGCGTTGGCTATTACTTGCTTCACCGTGAGTTAAAAGAGCTGTTTCACCAGAAGCCGCCGGCCAAACAAGAGCGCGCCGGTTGGCCGGTTATCGTCGATCTGCTGCGCAAGACTGATCCACAGCTCACCATGCGCATCGCGCGCAAAATGACCAACTACTTGTGCTGGAGCGGATGCGAGCAAGCACAGGAGCTGCTCGGTCACTTTAGCCCGGCCTACAAGGATGACCGCAGCGAGCTTGTAGAGGACCTCAATCGTCCCCATCCGAAGCACACGATGCAAAACTTTCTCGCCATCAGCGAAGAAATCTTTCACATCGCTGTGGACTATCTGGGAGAACAGCAGACCCTGAATTTGGTGCAGAAGTGGATAAAGGAAGATAAATCAACCTTTCTGGTCAACATCATCGAGAATCCGGCTACCTCCCATTCTGAAATAACCGACGCCATCGGCCGCTATCACCACCTCGACCCGGAAGGCAGTCAGCTTTCGCCGGCAAGAGAAATGGGCTTCCGCGTGTCGCTCATCCGCCGCCTGTTGTCGGACCAGCCGCAGTTCATCAACATTGCCAAGCAATTCATCGAAGTTCACGATTTTTACGATCTCATGCACCGCGTGATCTTCCCGGCGCACAGCCACGGCAAGCTCGGCGGCAAAAGCGCGGGCCTGTTTCTGGCCGAGCAGATTCTGAAGAAATCCAGCGAGCACGCGGACCTATTCAAAAATATCCGCACTCCAAAAACCTGGTATATCACCTCGGACGGCATCCTTAACTTCATGCACTACAACAACCTTGAGGATGTGGTCGAGCAAAAGTACAAGGAAATCGGGCAGGTGCGGCAGGAGTATCCCTACGTCGTACAAGTGTTCAAGAACTCGCAGTTCCCGCCCGAGATCGTTAAGGGCCTGTCCATGGCGTTGGACGATTTCGGTGAGCGCCCGCTCATCGTGCGCAGCTCGAGTTTGCTGGAAGACCGTATGGGAACGGCATTTGCCGGCAAGTACAAGAGCTTGTTCATCGCCAACCAGGGGCCAAAGAAGGAACGCCTGATCGCGCTGATGGATGCGGTGGCAGAAGTGTATGCCTCCGTTTTCAGCCCGGACCCCATCGAGTATCGGGCTGAACGTGGATTGCTGGATTTTCACGAAGAGATGGGCGTCATGATCCAGGAAGTCGTGGGAAAACGCGTCGGCCATTATCTCCTGCCCGCCTATGCCGGCGTGGCGTTCAGCAACAACGATTTCCGCTGGTCGCCTCGCATCAAACCGGAAGATGGTCTGGTGCGCCTGGTTCCCGGCCTCGGCACCCGCGCCGTGGACCGTTTGAGCGATGATTACCCTGTCCTCATCGCGCCCGGACAGCCAGGTTTGAATGTCAACGTGACGCTTGATGAGATCGTGCGGTACTCACCCAAGAAAGCCGATGTCATCAACCTCGAAACCAACACTTTTGAAAGCGTCGCCGTTCAGGAGCTGCTGAGACAGTATGGCGAGGAGTTTCCGCACCCGGAGCAGATCGTATCGTTGCTGGAACAAGAGCACATCAAGCAACCCATGGGCATGGGCATCGACTTTGAACATGACGATTTGGTGGTGACGTTTGAGGGGCTCAGGAAGCGCACTAAGTTCATCGAACAAATGCACACCATCCTGACAACACTGAAGGATAAGCTGGGGATAAATGTCGATATCGAGTTTGCCAGCGACGGCGATGCTTTTTACGTGCTTCAATGCCGCCAGCAAAGCTACGGCTCGGACACAGGGCCGGCAGCCATTCCCCGCGATGTCCCTGAAAATGAGCTGATCTTTTCTGCGCAACGTTACGTTTCGAATGGTTCTGCCAACGGCATTACGCACATCGTTTATGTCGATCCCCAGAGATATGGCGAACTCGAAAATCAACGCACCATGCTGGCTGTGGGCCGGGCCATCGGAAAACTGAATAAGCTTTTGCCCAAACGGCAGTTCATCCTGATCGGACCGGGACGCTGGGGCAGCCGCGGCGACATCCGGCTCGGGGTTAGCGTTACGTATTCGGATATCAACAACAGCGCCGTGCTGATCGAAGTCGCCCGCCGCCAGGGCAACTACGTTCCGGACCTTTCGTTTGGCACGCATTTCTTCCAGGATCTGGTTGAAGAAAACATTCGATATTTGCCGCTCTATCCTGATGATTCTGATACGAAATTCAACGAGGCGTTTCTCAAGCAATCAAAGAACGTTCTCACTGATATCTTGCCTGAATTTGACTTTCTGGCGGATACGGTTCGGATTATCGATGTGCCAACCACAACTGACGGCAAAGTCTTGCACGTCCTGATGAATGCGGAGATCAGCCGCGCCGTCGGTGTGCTGGGCGAGCCGGTCGCCAACCTGGATATGGTACCGAGAAGGCGGGAGTCGCCGTTCAAGGCGGAACCTGAAAACCACTGGCAATGGCGGCTGCGTATGGCAGAAGAGATTGCCGCCAGACTCGATCCGAAGCGCTTTGGCGTAGAGGCCGTGTATGTGTTCGGCAGCGCAAAAAATGCCACCGCAGGACCGGCAAGCGATATCGATCTGCTCATTCATTTCCGGGGTACGCAAGAGCAAAGAGAAGATTTACTGCTGTGGCTCGAAGGCTGGAGCCTGTGTCTGGATGAAATGAACTTCTTGCGCACAGGCCAGAAGTCAAAGGGCTTGCTGGATGTACACATCATCACGGATGAGGACATCGAAAAGCATACTAGCTATGCGGTGAAAATTGGCGCAGTCACGGACCCGGCACGGAAGCTGCCCATCGGCATCAAATGATCGATAAATGTTCACCTTCTCAAAATATCGCGATGCTCACAACTTAAATCCCGGTAATCTTGACATTAGCTCTGCAAATCCATATATTTGACGATATGAAGAACTACTTTGAAAGCCCAGTGAAAAAGCAACATACAAAAGCTGCAAACACGAAGGAGTCTGCCATCTCGGAATTTTATCAGCGGGGACTTGGCCTCAAGAAGGAAGTCAAGGGCATCCTCAAGAAGGAGTACTACAGTGACCTGGTGGCGTTCATCAAAGTCAGCGGACACTGCTTGAAAAACCATAGCACCACGGTCCATCTGGCGCAGGAGTTTGGTTTTTGCTATGGCGTCGACCGCGCCGTGGATTATGCCTATCAGGCCCGGCAAAAGTTTCCGGACAAACGCATCTTTCTGACCGGTGAGATCATCCACAATCCGCATGTCAATAACCGGCTCATCGAGATGGGCGTCGAGTTCTTGAGCGGCCAGTACTGCAACGGCACAACGCATGAAGATTTGCATCCGGAAGACGTTGTCATCTTACCGGCCTTTGGCGTTTCAATCCAGGAATTCAAGACGCTGCAGAACAGTGGCTGCATTCTTGTCGATACCACCTGTGGTTCCGTGCTCAACGTGTGGAAGCGGGTCACGTATTATGCTGAGAATGGCTACACTTCCATCATTCACGGCAAATACTATCATGAAGAGACCATCGCTACCAGCTCGCAGGCGCTGAAATATCCGGGCGGCAAGTATCTGATCGTGCGCAATATGGATGAAGCGAAAATGGTTTGCGATTATATCACGCACGGCGGCGACCGCCTGGCATTCATCGCGCATTTCGAAAAAGCCATGTCCTCCGGCTTCGATCCGGACCGCGATTTGGCGAAAGTCGGGCTCGCCAACCAGACCACCATGCTGAGCAGCGAGTCATTGGCCATCGCCGAAGAGCTCAAAAAAGCTATGCTGCAGAAATATGGCGAAACCGAGCTGGATGCTCATTTTCAGACTTTTGATACGATATGCAGCGCCACACAGGACCGCCAGGACGCAGTCATCGAGCTGGTAAATCAGCACGAGCTCGATGTCATGCTGGTCATTGGCGGCTATAACAGCAGCAATACCAACCACCTGGCCGAAATCACCTCCGGCTATACCACAACCTACCACATCGACGATCCTAATTGCATCCAGGACGACGGCGCTATCCGTCACAAGAAGATCGGCGGCAAAGAGATGCTGGTAACGCCGGATTGGCTGAGTAGGCCAACCCTTCGTTTAGGTATTACTGCAGGGGCATCAACTCCTAACAATAAGATTGGTGAGGCAATTGAGAGGATCGCTCGTTTGCGCGGTATGGACGTTGAGCAGATGATGACGGCTGAGGTTGGGGTGGTTTCGGTATTGTGACACGATATTCAGATAACTCAAATGAGTAAGACTGAAAACGTCAAGAAAATGGCATCGGCTCTGACACGGGCTGAAAAAGCCGAACTCCTGCAGTGGGTAGTGCAAGATTTGGGGGATGCTTTCCCTGGCATTGAAAAAACACCGGGCGTGTGCGGAGGTGAGCCGTGCTTCGTTCGTACACGCATCCCTGTTTGGCTTCTCGAACGGGCCAGGAGGTTAGGCGCAACCGATGCGGAACTATTGCGAATTTATCCAACACTGAGAGCGGCGGATTTAGTGCACGCCTGGGATTATGTCCACTCACATGGTGACGAAATTGAGCGCCAGATAATCGAAAACGAGGAAGCCTGAGAGTGGCACGGTTCTATTCCAATGAGAATTTCCCGATTCCAGTTGTTGAGGAGCTTCGAAAATTAGGCCATGACGTGCTCACGATTCAGGAAACGGGGAAAGCCGAACATCGTATACATCGAGAAATCGAATCAGAGCAACATCTTTCCGGGCGGCTCATAAGAATAAATCGTCCTGTAACGAAGTAGTTACTTGTCCAACCAAAACTGCTTTCCGTAAGCCTTTCACCTTTCTCAATATAATCTCGCCTCATATCCACGGTGAGTAACAGCAAAGAAAGCTCTCATACTAATCTGATAAATACCTTTTTAACTGGATTTACATGCCTTACTTGATTAGCTTAATGTCATCAATAGTCAGTCATCTAACCCTGTTAACTTGACTAAAGAAGGTTAGTCAAAACCGGAACCAGAGAGCATGCAAGACATTATCGAAGAGCTGCGCAAACGCGTCGACGGTGAAGTGCGTTTCGATACGTATTCCCGAATTCTATACAGTACCGACGCCAGCATCTACCAAATCCAGCCCAGGGGCGTTGTCATTCCAAAATCAGTTGGAGATGTGCAGGCGACGGTGGAGATCGCATACAAGCATAAAATACCCATCGTGCCGCGTGGCGGCGGCACAAGTCTCGTTGGCCAGTCTATCGGTGATGGCATCATCATCGACTTCTCCAAATACATGAACCGCGTTCTGGAGGTGAACCGCGAGGAACAGTGGGCGCGCATCCAGCCGGGGGTTGTGCTGGACCAGCTCAATAGCCACGTTGCTGCCGACGGCCTGTTCTTTGGCCCCGATGTCGCCACCAGCAGCCGGGCAAACCTCGGCGGTCTCATCGGCAACAACTCCTCCGGCGCACGCTCTATTGTCTATGGCAAGACCATCGACCACGTGCTGGAAACCAGCGTCTTGCTTTCCGATGGCACGCCGGCGGTCTTCAAAGCCATTCCCGACGAGCTGCAACAAGACGAGGCGCGCAAAAGCGGATTGCTCGCCGCCATTTATTCTTCCTTGCCTGAGATCATAGCCCGCAATCGTGATGAGATCGAGAAACGCTACCCCAAAATCCTGCGGCGCGTGGCCGGATACAATCTCGATGCTTTCACGAACAGCAAGCCATTCGACCTGAGCAAGCTGCTCGTGGGTTCTGAAGGTACGCTCGGCGTGCTCACGGAAGCGAAAGTCAACCTCGTACCGCAGCCCAAAGAACGGGTGCTCGGCGTTATTCATTTTCACGATCTGTTTTCCGCGCTTGAGGCAGTCAACTCCATTCTCGAATTCAAGCCTTCCGCCGTGGAGCTCATAGATGACGCCATTATCAGGCCGACGCGCCAGACCATGGAGTACGCCCGCCGCATGACCTTTGTCGAAGGCGAGCCGCGGGCGCTGCTGCTGGTGGAATTCCAGGGTGAATCAAAAGCGCAAGTCAAAACCCATTTGCAAAAGCTGGTATCCGCGCTCAGCAGGAACAAGATCGGCTACGCCCACGTTCAGGCTGTCGAGCCGTGGCAGCAGGCTGATGTCTGGACCATTCGCAAGGCGGGGTTGGGATTGTTGCTGGGCACGCGTGAGGCCAGGCGCCCCATCGGATTTGTGGAAGATACGGCGGTAGCGCCGGAGAAACTGGCGCAATACATCGGCGAGTTTGATCAGGTGATTCGCGAGCACGAAACCGAGGCGTGCTACTATGCACACGCCAGCGTTGGCTTGCTGCACATCCGTCCCCTGCTCAACCTGAGGTCGCGGACTGACTTACAGCACATGCAGTCCATCGCTGACAGAGTGAGCGACCTCGTGCTTAAATACGGCGGCGCTTTCAGCGGCGAACATGGCGATGGCCTTGCGCGCAGTGCATTCAACGAGAAGATGTTCGGGCCGCAGCTTTATGAAGCTTTCAGGGAAGTAAAGCGCTTGTTCGATCCAAAGAACATCCTCAATCCCGGCAAGATTGTCGAGGCGCAAAGTTTGACTGAAAATCTGCGGGTTTCGGATGAAGCGCCTGTCGAGGTTTCGACGTTTCTCGACTTTTCCAAAGAGCAGGGTTTCTTCACCGCAGTCGAAATGTGCAACGGCAACGGCGTGTGCCGTAAACGCGACACCGGCACCATGTGTCCGTCATTCATGGTCACAGACGAAGAGCAGCATTCTACGCGAGGCCGCGCCAATGCTTTACGCGCCGTGCTCAGCGGCCGGGTTGACATAAGCGAGCTCACAAGCAAGAACATGTACGAAGTCTTTGAGCTGTGTATCGCGTGCAAGGGCTGCAAAGGCGAGTGCCCCACCAACGTCGATATGGCAAAGATAAAATATGAGTTTCTCTACCAATATCATCAAAAGCATGGCTTGCCCCTGCGTGACAGAATGTTTGGCCACATCGAAACATTGAGCAAACTAGGGAGCGCGACGGCTCCCTTATCGAACTGGATGCTCGGCACCTTGCCCATGCGCTGGCTGCTGCAGCAAGGCCTGGCCATCAACTGCAAACGTACGCTGCCGCATTTCGTATCACAGCCGTTCGAGCGCTGGTTCAAGCGACGCATGTCGTCTGCGAAATCTTCAGGCGACAGACCGAAGGTAGCGTTGTTTCACGATACCTTCATGAACTACAATTATCCGCACATCGGCATGGCGGCCGTTCAGGTGCTGGAGGCCGCGGGTTACGAGGTCATTCTCACCAATAAGAAATGCTGTGGTCGTCCGTTCATCTCGAAAGGCATGTTGCGCCAGGCCAGAGAATGCGCCCGTCACAACGTAGAGAACTTAGCCGCCCTGGCTGAAGCCGGCATCCCGATCATTGGCTGCGAGCCAAGCTGCATCCTGACTTTTCGCGAGGAATATCCGGATATGTTGCGGGACCAGCGTGCAGACTTTCTGGCAAAAAACACCTTCTTAATGGAGGAGTTTATTCTAAGCCAGCACAAAGCCGGCAAGCTCGATTTGCCCCTCAAGGAAGCGCAACTGCCTTTGCTGCTGCACGGCCACTGCCACGCTAAAGCCCTCGTGGGAATCGAACCAACCGTGGCGATGCTCAAGCTCATCCCGCAGGCGCAGCTCGAAGTTGTGGATTCCGGTTGCTGCGGCATGGCCGGCTCTTTCGGTTTCGAAAAAGAGCATTATCAAATCTCGCTGGCCATGGGCAGGCGGAAGCTGTTCGAAGCCATAGAAAGCGGAGACAGCGAGCGGCAGGTAGTCGCCGCCGGCGTCTCATGCCGACAGCAGATAGAGCATGGCACGGGAAGACAGGCCAAACATCCGGTGGAGGTCATGGCGGAGCATTTGCAGCGTGGAGCGAGCGTCCGCACTCGCCCGTAGAATTCCGGAAGCTTATTGGCATGTTCAGGCCAGGCTCGGCGCCACAAGCCTGGCCTGAACAAGAACAAGCGGTGCGGAACGATACGCCCAACTTCTAACATAGCACGAAGAGCCAGTATGAGTCGTATCACCCAAACATGTTTGATAATTACAGCCATCGCCTCGGTCAGCCCGTTGATATCCCCGGCTCTGGCAGCAGGGCAAGAGCCTCCCGCACAAGTCACAGCCCTCGTCATCTACGCCTGCGATGCAGATGACCATTACCCCATTCTCTCGCCCGCAAGGCGTGATTCCATGTACGCACGCATCTCCGGGCTTTATCAAACTATCTCTTACGGCCAGCACAAGTTGACCTTCAGAGAAGCAACCGACAACGGCCGCTTCTTTATCTCGAAGCATCCCTCCTACTACTATCGCGAGAACTATGACCCGCAAAAACATGTGCGCGGCTTCGGCATGTTCAATGAGGAAATTCTGCAGCAGGTCAGAGCAAAATACGGCGATGAGTTCTTCACCGGGGTGGACATGATCATGATCGCCGGCACGGATGCCGGCCCGGGGTGGTATACGCCGAGGGCAAACGCCACCGGCTACGGTATGCTGGGCGTGGATTTCCAGGCCGCTGGTCGCCGTTTCGGAAGAGGCCAAGGGCAGGGCGGTATTACCTTCGAAATCGGCTCAGATGTTGGTACGCGAGACCCTGGCGACGACCTTCTGCTGCCGCTGGAGATGGTACATTGGACCGTGGCGCACGAATACGGCCACTGGCTTGGTCTGGGCCATCGACGCCCGGCGTGGGGCATCTATTCATTGATGAGCGACAAACTCTACACCACCGAGTATATGCCGGAGTTCGGACCCGCGCCATTGGATTTATTTCAAATCATGCAGCTCGGCTGGCTACAGGAATCGGACACAACGCGCGTGCATACCCTAAAAGCAGACTCTATGAGTGCGGAAATTACGCTGGCGGACATTCGTAGTCCCGGGAGGACGGTCGTTTGCAAAATCGACATGGGTGAGATGCAATCGACTATCTATATTTGTTATCACAGGCGCGACAATGCGTACGATGGGGTCTATCGCGGAGAAGGTCTGCTGCTCTGGCGAAGAGTTGGCCGCTCGATATCACCCATGCCGGCGACCTCGGACGCGGCTTCTACCAGCTCGCCACAAAATGGCGGCGCAGAGACTGACTTCGTTACGGCGCCGCAAGAATTCAAAATCCGCGCATTACCTGGCCGGCGGCATCAACGTCGATCACCAGTCGAGCATGCCCGGCGCCTGCAAATTCTTGACGTCCGGCAAAGAGACGATCGTATCGTGTTTCGAATCCGAATGAATTAGCCTTGATTATTCACAAACTGGCATTTCACGCTCAAAATCGAATTCTGAGTTTTAGAGAATAGGGTCGGTGTTCACGCTTTAGCGTGTCTTGACAGCCTTTAGAGGGTGTGAATGAATAACTCGGCATTCTATTATGGTACCAGGCCCGGATAGTAAAAAAAGCGAAGACTTTTCGAAGTTCACCAAATTATTTTCACACCCCCTGAAGGCTGAACACCTAACGTATTAACCTTCTTTTGCATGAATAATCCAGGTTAGCAAAGTTACTCAGGACCCAGCCTGAGTAAAAAATACACAAGCCTGAAATACACGAGCAAGATGCCTGTGATACCCTGTTCTGACCCGGAAAAGACCTTGACTTTGAGCCGGATAAGCTCTACATTCTCGTTCGATAAATCGACGATATCTCGCAGACAATGCCCGGTAATCTTCACGAAACAGCCATAGAAGTTATCAATCGCCTGGACAAGGCCTATCCGGAAGCGCACCAGGAATTGAATTTCAGCAGCGCCTTTGAGCTGCTTATTGCGACCATCCTGGCAGCCCAGTGTACCGATACAAGGGTCAACGAGGTGACGGCTGCACTGTTCAAGAAGTACCCGAATCCGCAATCATTTCTCGACGTAGATATGGAAGAGTTGCAGCAGGATATCCGTTCCATTTCGTTCTATCGCAACAAGTCCAAAGGCATCAAGCGCGCTTGTGAAATTCTGGTAAAGGAATTTGACGGCAAAGTGCCGGTAAACGTCGATGATCTCACCAAACTCCCTTATGTCGGGCGCAAGACAGCGAATATTGTGCTGGCCAATGCAATGGACATTCCGGCCATCGGCGTAGATACACATACGATGCGAGTTCCAAACCGGCTCGGTTGGGTGAATACAGAGAACCCGGACAAAGTCGAAGCAGCGCTCTGTGAGATATTGCCGCATGAGAAGTGGCGCCGGAGCAATATTGTCTTGCAGTGGCACGGACGCTATACCTGCACGGCCAGGAAGCCGAAATGCGGCGAATGTGTTGTTTTTGATTTATGCGAGTGGCAGGAGAAAGAGAATTTCAAATAAGCGTGGGTATGCACCATGGAAAACAGTCATTCTGATCCATCCCGGAACAGAGCGAACCAACCATCCGATTCACATCAGAGC
>CAZVSL010000121.1:11922-12998 GCA_964629935.1 uncultured Calditrichaceae bacterium
AGACGTGGTTTCTTTACAATCCATCGTCAATGTCCTCATCCGAAAGGGTATTTGCACGCCTGAGGAACTTTACGAAGAAGAACAGCGCCGTCGGCATGAAGCAGAAGCTGTTCCGGCGCCCGTTGTCCGTACCACCAGCACCCGCAAACCAGATAACGGTTATCAAAAGCGCAAGTCAAGCTGGATTAAGAGAAAGATGAGCAAACATCGTTGGTCCAGGCGCCTCGGGACCATGCTATTTGGTTGGGAGTGGAAGAAAGTCAAGTCAAATAAAAAGGAACGAGATTTTGACAATACGCATCATTGAGGCCGCGTCTAAGGTATTGAACACAGCCCTGCTGTTTGTCTTTCTGCTTGGCTGCTTTGAGCCAGTTTATTCACAGCCGCAATATCCCAAGCCCCTTGGCTTTGTCAGCGATCACGCTGATATCATCCCACAGAATATTGAAAACGAGATTACGGCAATTTGTCGGGAAGTCAAACAAAAGACCGGCGCAGAAATTGCTGTCGTCGCCGTCGAGTCGGTCGGCGATGAGCATTATGTTGACTACGCTGTCAAGTTGTTTAAAAAATGGGGCATCGGCGAGCAAGGCAAAGATAACGGCATCATGCTATTTCAGACGGTGTCCGAACGAAGTTTTCGCATTGAAGTTGGCTACGGTCTGGAGGGCATCATTCCTGACGGGCTCGCCGGAGAAATAAGAGACCGGTATGTTTTTCCACATTTCCGTAAAGGTGATTTTGGCCAGGGTCTTTTGAACGGCACACAGGCAGTGGCCAGTATTATCGCCAAAGATGCAGGAGTGCAACTCACAGGTCAGATAGCAGTTCCGCAGCGGCCAGTGAGCCGCACCCGAGACAAAGGTGTGAGCGGTTCAGCCTTTTTTAAGATGCTGATCATGCTCATCATCTTCTCCCTTTTCTTTGGCAGAGGCGGCCGGGGTAGAGGCGGTGGTCTCTTGTCTCTGCTATTACTCGGCAGCATGTTCGGCGGCGGTGGACGCGGCTACCGTGGCGGAGGCTTTGGCGGTGGCGGCTTCAGTGGCGGCGGCGGTTTTGGCGGCGGCTTCGGGGGC
>CAZVSL010000122.1:0-713 GCA_964629935.1 uncultured Calditrichaceae bacterium
GTCTTGCATGGATTGAGCCTGATGCTTCAGCATAGGCTCAAAAGGGCGAATTCATGAATAATGCAGGCTAAATAAGTTCGACATTGCTGTCTTCAACACAGGATAAGTCCTGCGGCTATTTCAGGATGTAAATCAATTACTTTTTCCAAAATACAACGTGTCCATCGGGCATACGGTAACGCAGATGCCACAGCCGATGCAGGAACTGGTCTCATTGTCCAGGACGTCCTGCTTCAACGCGTAGCTCATGACATCGATGCCTACCTGACAGTTGCGGGAACATTCGTAGCAGCCGATGCACTTGTCATTCGCGTTTATCATGAAACGGCCTACCTGGCGCCTGGCATAGAATTTTGACATCAATCCCATCATCTTGGCTAAGGGGCACCAGTAGCGGCACCAGACTTTGCCACCCAGAAACGGATAAAGCGTGACCGGGAGGATACCCACCAGCCAGACATCAGCATAGATTCGGTACAGATGTACGCCCACGTTGGCCGCGTCATAAAATGCACCGTATATATCTTTAATTAAAACGATCGCTGTAACCACCACCGCCACGATGAGTATGGCCAGATTCATCCATTCCCACTTGATTGAGGTCTTGCCTTTGGGCGCAAGGTGGCGCCAGCGGTCGCCAAAGGTTTCAGCCAGACCGCCGCAGCCGCAAATCCAGGAGCAGTAACGTTTGCCGTGGAACAGGACGAATATCG
>CAZVSL010000122.1:723-12972 GCA_964629935.1 uncultured Calditrichaceae bacterium
CAGGCCCCAGACAATCCAGATCATGTGCGGGTCATAAAAGAATGTATAGAAGAAAAGGGGCCAGGCCAACACGATGCCATAGCTGCGCCAGGCCTGGTCAGCGAATACGGAATCCGTGGCGAGCTTTTCACCAACCCACTGATATTCGACCGTAACCTGAAACAGAAATTCCGGAATCAGGAAGAAGAAGGTCCATTGAAAACTGAGCAAACTGACAAAGCGCCAGATTTGGAACCGGTCTTTGCGATCCAGACCCCACCGCTTCAATGCCTGCAGACCGAAAAGAGTCATGAGCGTGGTATAGAGCACCGTGTACCAGAACGACCACGGTCTGTCGAAAAAGGAAAGGAATTCATAGCCCCAATCTTTGTATGGCCAGAACTCTTCGCCTTTGCCGACTTTTGCGGCGTAGATCGAGTACCAGACGAAAAAGGACAGGCCCAGCCAGGCGAATCTGTCCCCACGTACGCCAAATGTGACCAGGCCGACGAGTGAAAGCGCCCAGAGACCGATGCCGGACCATTCAGGCAAGAATGAGAAATCGATGCCCAGCAAGGAAGCGTCGCCGCCGAAATTAACGCCGAAGATAGCGAGCCCGAGAAAGCCGGCAAAGGTCAGCGCTGCACTGCGCAGAAGGCTGCCTTCCCATTCGTTTTCCATCTTAAGGCCGAGCGATTTCAGGAATTTGCGCGGCACCTCGGCGCCGATAAGCACAAAGGCGTGGTCGTATGCGATGCTACGCTCTTGCTTGCTGCCGTCTTCTTCGATTGTTAGCGTGGCTTCTTTTTCATCGAATTTGGTAACATTGGAATTGAGAATCGGCTCGATGCGGCCTTCATCGATGGCCTGGTTTAGCTGCTCTTCGTTATCTTTGAAGATGCGGCTGAAGCGGTCGTTACGGTATGACAGGTAAACTTTGTTTTGCTCGCTCAGGGTAATGGCAGCTTCGACAGCACTGTTGCCGCCGCCGATCACCAGGATGTTTTCGTTCTTGTACTTGCGCGGCGAATACAGCCGATGATACACTTTCTCCTGTTCCTCGCCCGCGACGCCCAGCTTACGCGGATTGCCGCGCTGACCCGTCGCGAGCACCACACGCCTGGCCTGATAGGTGGTTTTTGAGGTCACAATGTGAAACACGCCATCTTTCTTGTCGATTTTTTCCACGCCTTCGTTGGCGCGCACCTCCAGGTTGTTGTCCTTGATGATGCGATGCCAGTTGGCGATCAGGTCCTCTTTGGTGGCGCCATCCAGCCACAGTTTGCCCTTTGGCGGCTGGCTGTCCGGCTCGGCATACACCCATTTGCCCTCGGGGAAATTTTCGATGGTGTTGGCGATTTTGCCTTTTTCGAGCACGATATAGCGCATGCCCCGCTCTCTGGCCTGCAAGGCGGCATTTAAGCCGGCAGCGCCAGCGCCCACGATCAGGACGTCATAGGCGTCTTTGCCAGAATCACCCGCCGCATTGTCGAGCGCTGCGATGTGCTCGATAACTTCATAACCCTGCGCCATGGCGTACTTGATCACAGGCGCGCCAGCCAGATCGCCAATGATGAACAGGCCGGGAACATTGCTTTCGTTGTGCTTTTTCAGGAGCGGCCTTTCATTCTGACTGCTACCTGAATGCAAAATGTCAACGATGTGTTGTCTGATTTTCTGTATGGTCGACATAAGCCTCTGAATCTGATTAGAACCGTGAATGTGATACAGGATTTCCTGGCGCTAAAGCCGCCTTATTCGTTAGTACGAAATCGGCATCTAAACACATTGACACTATGACCGCACCCTTGTGACTTCGGATTCATACAGCGGCTGCAACTCTGCGCCGCAGCCGGCGCACTTGCTTGCGCTCGGATGGTTCTCATTGCCGCATTTCGGGCAGCCCACGGGCGCATGCGTGTCCGGCACGCGGGCAAGACCAGGAGGGATCGTGTCCTTTTCGACCTGAGATGGGCGGGTTAGCACGTAAAGGTAACCAAAGGCGCTGAGGAAAAGCCCGATAAAGAAATGCGGAATGGCAGATAGTCCTTTTGAAACAGCGTGGTAGCCGCTCAAACCGGCAAACAGCAAAGCCACCAGAACATAGGCGCCGAACAGAAACCAGCCGAAGCTGATGCCTCCCTGCGCCGTGCCTTCGGGAGCCTCCAGATTTTCCTGGACCAGTGCACCTTTGGGCTGCAGTTTGGCAAAATAGTGCGTCTTGTTGTTCATAAAAGAATCCACCATTGCGCGATTGAGCGGCACGCGCCGGCCGCGCACGATGAGCACGACATCCTCTTCAGTGAGCGGCACGCCGCAGACAATACACCGATCATTTTCTTTCGGCGGCACGGTTCTGTATTGCAACTGGCTTTCCTGTAAAGGTAAGAGAGACAGGATAAGTGAACTCAGGATAATTGAAAACATAACACATTGACTTTCTGATATGATAACTGAGGTTCGCCTGCTGGTAGAAGATTGAGCTTGATGCGAATATAAATGCATTGCCGGTCATATTCAAGAAAAATTGCCTTGAAAAAGGCGCGACACTTGGGTAAATTAGGTGGCCGTTACAGAATGTTCTGTCCGGGGTAAAGGAAGAAGAAATTTTCCTTGCGGCAGTCATGCACCTCCAGCGAAAGCCGGGGCATGGGAAGCAGACGAATCAAATAAAAAATCCTACGAATCAAAATCAGGTTACACCATGTACAAACTCGGAATCGATCTCGGCGGCACAAAAATCGAGGGCATCGTTCTGAATGAAAGCAACGAAGAGAAGTTTCGCAAGCGCGTACCGACTGAGCAGGAGCATGGTTACGAGCGCATCATCAACAACGTCAAGAAAGTCTACGACATGATGCTCGATGAGATTGACGGCGATGAACACACTTTTGGCATCGGTACGCCGGGCGCCATTTCTCCACGAACCGGGCTGCTGCGCAATTCCAATACCCAAAGTCTGAACGATATGCCGGTCCGTGACGACCTGGAGAGACTACTCGGCCGCAAAATAGCCATGCAGAATGATGCCAATTGCTTTGCCCTGGCCGAGGCGGTATGCGGCGCCGCCACGGACTACGATCTGGTTTTTGGCGTGATTATGGGGACTGGCTGTGGCGGCGGCATCGTTTATAAACAACAGGTGTTTACCGGCAGGCACGCTATTGCTGGTGAATGGGGCCATACTTCCATCGATCAGCAAGGGCCTGAGTGTTGGTGTGGCCAACGTGGTTGTGTGGAGCGGCTTATCAGCGGCGGTGGCTTGCAGGAATTGTATGAAAAACAGTTTGGTCAGAAAGCGACCGCGGAAGAAATAGTGGAGGCGTTTCAACGTGGTGAAAGCCGCGAGGTCGAATTTATGCAGGAGTTTTTTGCAAACTTCGGGCGGGCCATGGCCAATCTCATCAACGTTCTGGATCCCGATGTGGTTGTCCTGGGCGGCGGGCTGTCAAATGTTGAAGAGCTCTATACCGAGGGGGTGAAGGAAACAGCCAGCCGTCTGTTTTGCGATTACTTTGACACACCAATTGTCAGCAACAAACTCGGAGATTCCGCCGGGGTCTTCGGCGCTGCCTTCATCGGCTGCTGACTATCCAGGTAAATAAACCATCATTGCAGGGGAGGTCGCTTTGATTGAAGAACGACATGCAGGTGACATCGTGATTCTGAGTCTGCGCCATGGCAAGGTGAATGTGCTGGACCTGGAGTTGTTGGCAGAGCTTAAAAAGAAAGTCGAGGGCTTCAAGAAATCGGACATACGGGGCCTGATCCTGACCGGCGTCGGCAGTTGTTTTTCCGCGGGAATTGATTTGTTTCGCATCGTCAACGAAGGTGAGGACTATGTCAAGGATTTCTATCCGCAGTTGATCGGGACCCTGCGCACCTTGTTTGAATTTCCGAAACCTGCTGTTGCAGCCATCAACGGCCATGCCATCGCCGGTGGCGCCATTCTGGCCTGGGCTTGCGACCACACCATCATGGCGCGCAGCGGCGGACGTATTGGCGTTCCCGAATTGCTCGTCGGCGTGCACATTCCATCATTGCCGCTGGAGATCGTGAGATTTGCCGTGCCGCAAGAACAGTTTCAAACGTTGGTCTATTCCGGAAAAACCCATGATGCCGAGCAGGCTGGCAGCAAAGGTCTCGTACATGAAATAACGCAGCCGGAAACGCTGAGCAGTCAGGCGCTTCAGGTTGTTAAGCAGTACGCCTCTGTGCCGGAAACCGCGTTTGCGCTTACAAAGCAGATCATGAGACATCCGGTGCTCGAACGATCAGAGCGTCTGCGTGGCAGCCTGGATAAGCAAGCCCTGAAGATCTGGATGTCGGAAAACACGAGGCAAAGAATTCAAAAATATCTCGAGAAAACTGTTGGCCCCAAAGAAAATGGCAAAGAATTTAATAAATAGGTTTGTGTACACAAAACTGTCCCGCTCTTGTGCTTGCAGACAGATACGGCCATTCCAACAACGTGAGAACGACAATGCGAATATTGCGATACTTTGTGGCAGTGCTGGCTTTTTTGGCAGTTGTTTTTGTTTCCATAGGTTTTTTTATATCAAAGTTTGATTATCAGAACAATATTGAAGTCAATGCTTCGGTCGAAAAAACGTTTTCTGTATTCACGGATGTCAGACAGACTCCGGAATGGATGCAAGGTTTGAAGCGGGTCGAGTATGTGGATGACTCGCCGAAGGGAGTCGGCAGTCAATGGCAGCTTTTTTTCACGGAGGGCGACCGCCAGATGGTGATGCTGCAAGAGGTCACCGCTATCAAAGAAAATGAGCTGTTTGCTTTCAAACTGGATAACGAGGTCCTGCATGCCGAGGCCGAAGTTCGGTTCAACCGCGTCAGCGCAGGCACTGAGGTGGTTCAGACCACGACAGTGAAGGGAAGAAATCTGTTCTGGAGGACGTTGTTGTGGCTGTCAGAGCGCAACATCATCCGTCGTGGCCAGGACAATTTCCGGCGATTCAGACAGATGGTTGAAGGTCAGTCTCATGGCACGGCTTCGAGCTTTTACTGATGCCAGGTATCGCAACTGCCCCGCGCAAAGGGGAAGAGCTGAAATTGCGAGTCGTGGAGCTTGCCAGCAAATTGAACCTCAAAGCGGATACAGAAGTGCGCGCCGCCCGACGTCTGTGGGGCGCCCGCCGGCGCATCGATGTGGTCCTGACACGGGAACAGACCGGCAAGGTTCTGGGTATTGAGTGCAAGTATCAGGGCACAAGCGGTTCGGCTGAAGAGAAGATTCCTGCTACTATCAAAGATATCGAGTATTGGCCCATCCCCGGAATTGTTGTGATAGATGGCCCGGGCTTCTCGGAGAACATGAAAGGCTTTCTGATGGCAACCGGCAAAGCTGTCTGGTTCGAAGACCTGAAAGATTGGCTCAAACTATATTTCGTACTACAATGATTTATGTCTAAATTGAAGAAACCACGTCCGTTTTTGAAGTGGGCCGGCGGCAAGACGCAGCTCACTGCCAGGCTATTGCTCCGGACGCCCGAGTTTACAAACTACTTCGAGCCGTTTGTTGGCGGCGGCGCTTTTTTCTTTGCGCTCTGGCGCGAGGGTCGAATCAAGAACAAGGCATACCTCGCCGACATGAATCAGGAGCTTATCGATACCTACCGTACGATTCGGGATGATGTCGAACCCTTGATCGAGCTGTTACAAGGTTATCCCCACAACAAGCGCTTTTTCCTTAAGATGCGTGCCAGGACGCCCGATAGGCTGCCGCAGGTCGAGCGGGCTGCGAGAATGATCTATCTGAACAAGACCTGCTATAACGGACTGTACCGGGTGAACCAGCAGGGCAAATTCAATGTCCCGTTTGGCAGTTATAAGTCACCAAAAATCTGCGACGCCGAGAACCTGCGAGCTGTCTCACAGGCGCTGCAGCGGGTCGAGATAGCTTGCGCTTCTTTCGAGTCTGTTTTGGAGCGAGCAACAAAAGGGGATCTGGTTTATTTCGATCCGCCATATCAACCGATTTCAAAAACGGCGAATTTCACTTCCTACCACGCCAGCGGCTTCAACCACAAATCACAGGAACAGTTGCATCAGGTTTGTCACGCGCTCACCAGGAATCGCGTGAATTTCATGCTGTCCAATTCTTCCGCCGCTCTGATTCGTGATCTTTATTGTGACAACGGATTTCACGTAGAGGAAGTAGATGCCATCCGTGCTATCAACAGCAACCCGAAAAAGCGTGGCAAACTTAAAGAGCTTATCGTAACCAACTATGAGCCAGAAAGAATAAAAGCGGAGACCTCCGAAGTTTGATGGATTGGCTAAAGTTGTTTTCGAATGCACGTTTGGGGCAGGTTGCCGGCGCCAGACCACGGCAGCCGAGAAGCGAAGGCCGCAGCGACTTTCAGCGCGATTTTGACCGCATCATCTTTTCTTCTGCATTTCGCCGACTACAAAGCAAGACACAAGTCGTGCCGTTGCCCGGCAACGATTTTGTCCACACGCGCCTGACGCATAGTCTCGAAGCCTCTTGCGTGGGCCGTTCCCTCGGCAGAATCATCGGCAACCGTGTCATCTCCGCTGAGCCAAAACTATTCGAGTCGATAGGCGTGACCGCCTCTGACTTCGAATCCGTGGTGGCCTCAGCTTGCCTGGCCCACGATATTGGCAACCCACCGTTTGGTCATTCCGGTGAGGACGCCATCTCCGAGTATTTCAAAAGTGACCGCGCGGCGTCCTTTCTTGACCAGCTCAACGAGCCGCAAATTGAGGACCTGCGCAACTTTGAGGGCAATGCCGCCGGGTTCCGTGTTCTGACCCACACTGCGCCGTCGCATTCTGAGCGCAAGATTGGCCTGGGCCTGACTTTCGCCACCCTGGGTGCGTTTACCAAATATCCGAAGGGTTCTTTGCCAAGACTGTCTGACTCCACCGATGGAGCTGTCGGAGCCAGCGAGAAGAAATACGGCTTCTTTCAGGCTGAGCGGGATACCTTTGTGCACCTGGCTGACACGCTCGGCCTGCCCCGAAAAAAACACGCTCATGATGTCTGGCGCCGTCATCCATTGGCGTTTTTGGTGGAAGCGGCCGATGATATATGCTATTCCATCATCGATTTTGAAGACGGCTACAAACTAGACCGCATTGACTTTGAGACGGCCGAGGCGTTGCTTGTAAATATTATAAATGACTTTCCACGCATCGAATCGCGCTACCGTGAGATAATCGATGCGCGCGAGAAAATAGGCTATTTGCGCGCCACGGCTATCAACAGCTTGAGCTGGCAATGCGCCGATTTGTTTACTGACATGCTGCCGGACATTCTCTCAGGTAAGTTTGATCAGCATTTGACGGATCTTGTATCCGGGCATGAGACTTTAAAAGAGATATCCGAAATTTCGGTTGAACGTATCTATCGCGCCCAACCGATTGTGGAGATTGAAACGGCGGGCTTTGAGGTGCTCGGCGGTTTGCTCGATGCTTTTTTGAACGCCGTCTTTGAACAACGCTCCAATTACTACCGTCTCGTCAGGCGCTTGATCCCGGACCGCTATTTGGATCACAAGAGACAGCCATTTTCCGACAAATATCTCAGCATCATCAACATCACGGAGCTGGTGTCGAGCATGACAGACACGTTCGCCATCGAAACTTATCGCAAATTAAAAGGCATTTCCCTGCCACGACTTTGATCAAAACCGAAAGCTTCTGGCTTCGAGTCGGTCCACTTACCCTACCATGAAAAACATTATCCAAATTGCAGGCATTCACGATCTAACAGAAGCCAATCTCTTATTATCCCACGGCGTCGACTGGCTTGGATTGCCACTGCGGCTGGCGCATCATGCCGAAGATTTAACCGAAGAAGCGGCCGCCCGCATTATCCGGACGATTCCGCATCCTGGCGCCGCAATACTCATCACCTACCTCACAGATGCTGCAGAGATTGGCGCGTTTTGCCAACAGCTTGGCGTCAGCAAAGTGCAGTTGCACAACGAGGCCTCAGTGGAGACGCTGCGCGCTCTCAAATCCTTTGCTCCGGATTTGTTTGTAATCAAGAGTCTGGTGGTTCGCGGAGACAATGCCGGGGCGCTGGCCGAGAACGTATCGCTTTTTGCCCCTTATGTCGACGGTTTTATCACGGATACTTACGATGCGGAGACCGGCGCCACGGGCGCCACGGGCAAGACACATGATTGGCGCATCAGCCGGCGGTTGGTAGAAATCTCGCCGAAACCTGTTATTCTGGCGGGCGGCTTGACGCCGGACAATGTCGCCGCTGCCATTGCCCGAGTCAAGCCCGCCGGCGTCGATGCCCACACAGGCGTTGAAGGGCCGTCGGGCCGGAAAGACAGCAAATTAGTACAGGCTTTCGTTATGGAAGCGCGGCAGGCGTTTGCGCGTTTGGCTTAGGCTATGTCTCCCGTACGAGCTGCTTTTTCTTGCTATCCCATCGCCATACCGGGTTGTGGTCGATCAGATGCACGCCGCCGAGCCAATAATCCACCTTGTTGATGTTTAAATTGTCGCTGTTGCCCACCAAGATCGCTTTTCCGGCGCGGGTGAGCTTGAAATAGGCTTTCCGGTAGTCGCCGGAGCAAAGCGCCTGCCCGGGCCGGTTCATATCATAGATTTCCAGCAAAGGTGTGCCGAGCCGGCTCAGAAAAACCAGGTGGTTCCAAAATTGCCAGTCACCCAGGCCAAACTGCGGGTGCAGTTCGCTGAACATCGGGAACAGAGGTTTGAATTCATCCACGCCGCCAACGATGAGATCCAGGGCTGCATTTTCAATAAAGCCAAGCCCGTTGACGGTCGATGGAAAACGGGAAAGATGTGCAGAAAAAGCTGATTTCAGGAATGGCAGCGCTGTGGTGTCTTGGCGCAGGAGCGCTTGTATGGATTCAGGATTGGGGGAGGTATATGCTTGCCAGGCCTCTTGCGCCAGCGAAATCATCTCAGGCGAAACCTCTTGACGCTTTTCAAATAAGGACGCAAGTTGAGCCGGCGTCAATTGTCCCATGCCGTGGAATTTATCGACGCCCGGAAAAGTATCGATACTGATGATAGCAAGCCTGCCTGCATCGATATCGAATCGTGAGATCGCGTCCAGCAAAGCGAGTAGATTTACCTGACAGAACAAGTCATGCTCGAACCAGAGCACAATTTCATCATGTTCGTCAGCTTTTTGCAGAACGCGTTTCATTTCCAGGAGGGTCTCCCGGCACTGTTCGACTTCCTTTTCGTATGCCGCGGCGAGATGATTCGCGCGCACGTTGATCCAATTGTCCGAAAAAGTATCGTTGGGTACCGGTCCGGCTATGAGCGCTTCATGCCAGGCAAGAGCAGTACCGGGCAAACCGGTTTCGGCAAACACCTCAGCAGTTGCATCCCCATTAAAGATATGTAACATTGATTACTCCCCTTTGAAATGCAGAGCCAGCCAGACTGTTACCTCATCGGCGGCAGTCCATTCGACCCGATGCCGTCGATGCGCACGGATCTGCACATAGTCGCCTGGTTTCATGTGCAAGACGTGCTCTTCACCTTCGAATAGCAAGCCGGCTGAGCCAGTGAGCAGAATCACCCACTCATCCCATGCCTGATCGTACCATTCGCCTGCCGGCGTTGCCTGCCCCTGAGACAGAATTCTTTCTAGTTTGAGGTTCTTATTGTGGACCAGCTTCTCGAGGATTTCATGTGAGAAGGCGGTAGGAATATTTTCAAAAAGATTGTGTTTAAGTTCGCTCTGCATTCCGGTCCTGGCTTGCTGCCACAGAGGATTTCTCGCTGTCCTCGCCCAGGATATCCGGATTGAACAGGTGTGCACGTTTGCCCGTGAGGTCAGCATAGAAATTCCGTATTTTCTTGAAGTCTGCGATCATATCGGCGGAAGGCTGAATGCACGGCCCGAATCCAAGTTGTTTGCGAGCATAATCAACAAAGCCAAGGACGATGGGTACCTCGGCCTTTTTGGCCATGTAGTAAAAGCCTGTTTTCCATCTTTTCACCCGTTTACGCGTCCCTTCCGGTGTCACCAGCAGAACGAGCTTGTCACGGGCCTGAAAGACTTCGAGCATCTGATCCACGACTCCGGTGCTGATCTGGCGGTTGATTGGGATACCGCCGAGCTTGCGCAGGAGCCATCCGAGCGGCTCCGGAAAGAGTGAGTTTTTGCCCATCCAGTTGACACGCAGTCCGATTGCCATCAACGTAGCGGCGCCATAAAAGCCATCCCAATTCGATGTATGAGGGGCGCCGATTAGAACGAGCTTTGGCAGGTTAGGAAACTCGCCCCTTATCTGCCAGCCGGTTAGCCTGAGCGCAAGTTTGCCCAGGGCTCGGGTTAACTTCGTGCCTTGTTGCGGAACCTGGTCGCCTAAATCAGGAACATACATGTTGTCGAAAGTGATTTGGAATACTCATTCGTACGAGGCGTATTTGGACAGGCCTTCCTTAAGGAATTTGATCGCACCGTCGGTTTCTTGCCAGTACTGCCCGTAGTTTTCCCAATAATAGACAGCTTCGTCTCTTTCATCATCGAAGTCGCTTTGTAGAAGATTGTCAAATTCCGTATGATTCGATTTGACAAGCTCGCGCGCGATAAGGGGCAGAAACTCGATCGCTTCCTTGAGGCTTTTCTCCAGTCTGTCTTTGCATTTCAACTGGTAAAGCGCCAGCAGCCGGCCGTAATAGGTGTCTGCGAGGCCATCTTCCGGAAAGCAATCACAGATGCGCAGCACCTCCTCGGGACGCTCCAGATCGAAGTTCGTCTTGATCGCCAGTGCGCGAATGCCCTGGTTGTCTGCCGGATTCAGGCTGAGCAGGTTATTGAATACGGTGAGCGCCTCTTCCAGACGATCTTGTTCATACAGGTCCACGCCAAACGCCTCATAGGCGCGCAAGAACGGCCGGTTCTCCAACCAGGTCCACTCCAAACGCATGTCAGCCATGGATACGTTCGCCGGGAAACACTGTGTGCCAATTTCAACCGCTTCTTCCCACAGATTGTAGGCCACCTGAAATTCTCCCTGTTCCTTCAGACAGACTGCCAGATGGTGTTTGGCATCGATATGTTCCGGAAACGCATCGATGACGGAATGCAGGATGCTCTTTGCCCTGACATAGTCGCCCGCGTCGATATAATCGACAGCGTCGAAGATCATATCATCCAGTTGGTTGACATGACGTGGATACAGGAAACGGTATTCCTGGTCCGAAATCTTCTCGAGCTTGATTTGGCTTTCTGAAGTTCTGTTCATTGACACTCAGGACCCTTACATGTCATCCGGCCCTGACCCCTTTTGCGGTTTGGCTATCCTGTCCAGGTTGAGTGCGACTGAGTTTATGCAATAGCGTTTGCCGGTTGGATCAGGGCCATCATCGAAAACGTGACCAAGATGGGCGCCACACTGTTTGCACAAGACCTCAGTTCGCACCATCATGTGGCTGGCGTCTTCCCTGTTCTGGATGAAATCCTCATCAACCGGCGCAGTAAAGCTCGGCCAGCCGGAACCTGAATCATATTTATCATCTGAGCTGAAAAGCGGGGCGCCACAGCAGGTGCAGCGATACATTCCCTGCTCTTTGCACTCATTATATTCACCGGTAAATGCCCGTTCCGTTCCTTTCTGACGTGTTACAGCGTATTGTTCGGGCGTCAGGATTTCACGCCACTCTTTGTCGCTTTTCCGAATCTTTTTTGTCATCTCTCTCCTTGCCACTCTTTCAGACCAGAACCACATTCTCATGCCGCAACAAGTACTCTTTGCGCCATATTCCGCCACCAAAGCCTATCAGCATGCCGTTGCTACCGATAACACGGTGGCAGGGAATGATGATCGGAATGCCATTTTGGCCATTTGCAGCGCCGACGGCGCGGACGGCTTCGGGCTTGCCCATCACATTCGCGATCTCGAGGTACGTTGTGGTCCGGCCATAAGGTATCTTCATGAGTTCATGCCACACCGCTTTTTGAAACTCCGTTCCTTTTGGCGCCAGCTTCAGGTCGAATTGCGTGCGCTTGCCGGAGAAGTATTCATCCAGTTGCGCAAAGCAAGTTCGCAAGCAAGCAGGCACGTTTGTTGTTGGCCGATGCTTCAAATCCGTGAACTCGATTGCGCCAAGACCGGCCTCTGAGCCGCTTATCTTGAAAACGCCAATGTCGGATTCGTAGTAGGCTGTTTGCAGACCGTTCATAACAGCGACCTGTACAAATAAAAGGTGGCATACGCCTCCCAGCCACGCCAACCCTGCGCCATCTCACGAATTTCATCCATGTCTGGTTTCGTTTCGAGT
>CAZVSL010000123.1:0-1653 GCA_964629935.1 uncultured Calditrichaceae bacterium
AGCGTCTCATCAAATGTCAGGCCTGGCAGGTTGGCCGTGCTGGTTACCGATCTTGACGGCGCCGCTATCGCAGCCGGTTCCGGGTCTGTGATAACTGTCGAAAGCAATATCTCAGCCATTCAACCCCGGACTGTGCCAGTCAGGCTCACAAACATCGTGTTTTCAAATTCATCGGGACAAGCATTGCTGGGCGCGGGTGCTGATGGCTACATTTTCATGCCCGGCACAAATGCCGTACGCATGAACAACGGGCGTTTATGGGCGCAGGGCGACACCATCGACCTTGACTTGTATAACGAAACTGCGCTCGGTGGGGTACAGTTGACGTTGCATTATCCCGGCAGGCTCATGCAGATATCGAGCGTGCAAAAGACCGGCCGCAGCCAGCAGATGGATTTGCATATCAATGCACAGCGCGCCGGCGAGTTGATAGCGGTCCTGACCAGTACGGCAGCCGACTCGATTCTGGCGGGCGCCGGCCCCCTGCTTCGCTTTGCGGCAGATTCTGTCGGTAATGCCAGCGCAACTGGCGCAACTATGCATCCACTGGCCCTCAACGACGTCGTGCTCTCCAACGTGCAGGGAGAAGGTGTGGAGCATGAGGCTTTCGACGGCGTATTATTTACAGGTATACCCGTCCCGCCTGTCTCAGTCAGCGATGGCAGTCAGCCTGAACGCATCTCTCTATCGCAGAACTATCCCAATCCATTCAATCCGGAAACGCGCATTGACTTTGCCTTGCCCCACGCCGGAGAGGTGCAGATTTCCATCTACAACCTGTTGGGACAGAAAGTCCGCACCCTGTTGGATGGCTTGCAGACGGCCGGTGAGCAATCTGTTGTGTGGGATGGCAAAACACGCCAGGGCGCCCCGGCAGAAAGCGGCGTCTACCTGATTCGCATGCAGGCGGGTCGTTTTGTTGCGGTGCGCAAGGCGGTTTTGGTGAGGTAGAACTTCAATTGGTTATAGATTCCCGCTTTCGCGGAAATGACACCAGGAATGGAATCGCCAACTTCACATCTGGCTAATCTCCACAACATCTATCTCACCGGCGTCCTCAGTCTTGGTGGTACTTACCCGAATTTCAAGCCCTGCCACCGCGGGGATATCGACGGTTGTTGTGACCTCGGTCTGCTTGTCCTTGTCGCCGCCGGCCAGCGACCATTCTTCCACTTGCTGGCCGTTGATCCACAAGGAGACGAGGTTTGTAACGCCGGCATCGCTCTCCAGTTTTATCATCATACGGTAGGCGGCGGCGCTGCCCTTGAACCACGCTTCGATCTGGCCTTCGGTCTGGCCCTCAAACAGCTCGACGTTACGGCCGAACTCCGAGTCATTGCTGTCGTCAATCTTGTAGTTGCACAGTTTGAAAGTAGTAGCTGAGTGTCTGCCCGGGCCAATGACGTAGCGCTCGTCCACGATGGGCGCGGGCACGGTGATCGTGTCCGGCGGCGCCTCGACTATCACGGTATCAGGGGGCAATTCCACAAATACCGTATCAGGCGGCAATTCTACCAGCACGGTATCGGGGGGCACGGTCACAAAAGCCTGCCGTTCGATGCGCTGACCGTTTCTTTCGGTGACAGCGTGCTGACTTGCCAGCAGCTCCTGCGTGCGCTGATCGAAGATATCCACCTTAAACGTATCCGGCAG
>CAZVSL010000123.1:1663-12941 GCA_964629935.1 uncultured Calditrichaceae bacterium
CGGCAGGATTTGTGGCATATCCGGACAATCCGGCAATGTGTGGTTGATGACGACGCTGTCGCCGTTCTGCGTTGTCCGCGCGGTGATGGTGTCGATCTTCTCGCCATTGCGGAACAGATTCACCGCGAAAGTGTCGGGAAGAATCTCCTCACATTCGAGCAAATCGGCACATCCGAAACGTTCACACCCGTAACTCAGCAACACGATAATTAGAAACAGCCCAAGTCTCTTCATGGTCTATCTCCCGGCTAAGTATGAGCTGCAACTGCGGATTTCGATCAAGTGGGGCGCTGCTTGCTGCCAGCGCGCATGTTTGTCGGTCAGATGTCGGAAGTTAGGCAACGCCATTTTCACTGTCAAGCAATGTGTTGGGCGCATGCGTGCTTATGTTATAAGATAAAGAATAACAACAGCAAATGGCGAATGTGTGGTTATCAGATGGGTCTTCGAAGTATCTTGCAAATATAGCGCAATTCCAACCGCACGTGCTCGAGGATTTACCGCAAAGCGGTTACACATCAAGGCCCGGGGGGCGAAGCACCCTGGGGAAAGGCCCCGCCCACGGATAAACCCTGAAAGGGTTTCACAGCAAGCAGCCTGACAATCCCACACGTACGTTCGATTCCGGACCAATCTGGCCATTTGTGCCATTGACGTGTTTTTTGTCAAACCCTTACAGGGTTTTTCGTGATTTTGGCTGCGCATATCCCGGGGTGCTGCGCACCGCCGGGCTTTGTTATGCAACGCCTCGTATCTACTGAATATGCTGCAATGCAGAACGCATGTGGTTCAAAATTTAGCGCGAAGACGTTCCTGCTGTTGCAGCAACCGCGTGAACAACCGTATGCCGCTTTCCAGCAACGCATCCGGAAAATCGTAATCGCCGCAGTGCAAGTCCGGGTGGTTTTCTCCCGCTCCCAGGCCGAAAAGTGCGCCCTTAAAGCATCGCGTGAACTGCCCGAAATCCTCTGACCAGCGGAAAGGATGGCTGCGTCGAGCCACCTTCAAACCACACTCATCAGCGGCCTGGCCTATCATCTCAACTGCAGTCCGGTCATTCACTGTTGCGGCAAAAACCTCAAGCCAGCTCATGTCACATGTCAGACTATATCGTCCGGCGATTTTCTCGATTTGCTGCCGCAGATGTGCTCTCAGCTCCTGCAGACGACCATCATTATAGGCACGCAACGTAGCCATTACCACCGCTTCACCGGGAGCGGCGCCGAACGCAATCTCACCCAGCCGGGCATGGACCACGGTAACCAGAGCAAACTCGGGTGAGTCGTCTGGCAAATGCGGCAAGTCATACAGCGTGCGCAAAATCTCAGCCAGAGCTGGTCCCGGGCTCACGCCGCTCTCCGGCTGCGCCGCATGGGCAGTGCGTCCGGCAAGCCTGGCTGCCAGACCGGCCGAGGCGCAACTGAACACGCCGGGTCTCAACACAATTTCATGCAAAGGATAACCCGGCAGGTTATGCAGGGCAAATACAAAGTCGGGCTTGAGTTTGCCAAACCGGGGGTCTCTTAGCATGCGCTGAGCGCCTTCTCCGGTTTCTTCTGCTGGTTGAAATATCAGGTAGACATCGCCGGCCGGCCGGTGTTTTGCCAGCACGGCGGCCACACCGCAGAGAATAGCCATGTGTCCGTCGTGGCCGCATTTGTGCGAGACTGCATCAGAAAGCGAGCGATGGGCAAGTTGGTTGACTTCAGGAATTGGCAGAGCATCGAGCTCACACCGGAACGCCAGAGCAGCTCCGCCGGCTTGCCCTTTGTAAACGCACACGATGCCCTGGCCGCCGAAGCCGGTATGCAGTGAGTCGGGCCGCCCGTTTTCCTGCAGAAAGTCAACAATGATTGCCGCCGTCTTGCTTTCGCGATTGGATAGCTCAGCATGGCGGTGCAAATTTCTGCGCAGCTTGATGAGCTGGTCAAGGAGGGTAGGTTGGATTTGCATAAGGCCTGCACGACAATTCATGATTGCCGGATATCCGGCTGTTCCGCCTGCGCGGTTCCTTTTGAGATGCCAGGGGCTGATCACGCAACGTATTCACGCCTCTTTAGCACGAATTGTTCGGGCCAATTGCGCAATATCGCCGACAATGTCACCGAACTCATCCATCTCGGGATAGGGCAAGCCTTTGCGCAGGCAGAAGGCGCTCACTTGCGGATGCGTCCATTCAAACAATAGCTTGCGGAAGGTGGCGTCATCGAGGCGGCGCTGGTCATACAGGCCGGCAGCTTCACGCTGCTGTTTCGCCTCGAATAGAATCAGCGCTGCCGCTACCGAGACATTGAGCGAGGTAACCATGCCAAGCATGGGGATACGGATACGCCTGTCCGACCGCTCGATTGCCTCTGCACTCAGACCGCGCAATTCCGCGCCGAGAACGATAGTTGTGGGTCGGGTGTAATCCAACTGCCGGAAATCGACTGACTGGGCGCAATCGTGGGCGCAGAGCACTTGCATCTTACGCTTGCGAAACCAACCATACGCCTGTGGAACAGTCTTGTGTGTACGCACTTTCACCCACTTGTGGCAGCCGCTGGCAACGTTGCGCTTCACGCTCAGCCTGAGCTGATTGGTGATAGCATGTACCTCGGCAATGCCAACAGCATCACACGTGCGCGTTACTGCCGCCAGATTGTGCGTCTTGTGCACGTTGTCCATCAGGACCGTCAGGTCAGGCTGGCGCAGTTGCAAAACACGCCTGATCTTTTCGAAGCGTTCTCTTGACAAGTCAGCCCTCCATCGCAGAGAAGAATAACGAGCCTGTACACCCGTTAAAAATAGGAATCCTGAGAAGTTTTGTCAAGCCGGGCAAATTGCAACCGGAGAATAATCATGCCTGGACCTCGGCGAGAAATTCATATCGCGACGGACAAAATTGTCGAAAAAGTTCGCCATTTTTGTCGAACTCAGTCAACGCATACCGTGCCAGCGCATGAATCGGAATCATGCTAAGTCTTGAATGTACAGAGATATAACCAAGTCATCTGAGGATGACGCAAAATTCTGGCACAAGAGTTGGATGCTCCGCCGCGCTCCCTGCAAAGGTGAGCGAGAATTTCAAAAACAATAATTCATCAACTATATTTAAGGAGAAAACACAGGTGAAAAAGTACATCATCGAACGCAACATACCCGATGCAGGTAAACTGTCCCGCGACCAACTGCGGGAAATCGCTCGCACGTCGTGCCAGGCCGTGAACCAACTGGATGCGCCATATCACTGGGTGCAGACTTTTGTGACTGATGACAAGATGTATTGCGTGCACGTTGCGCCCAACGAGGCGACTGTCCGTGAGCACGCCAGGAAAGGTGGATTTCCGGCAGACCGGGTCGCTGAAGTCAAAAACATATTTGACGCCTCGACAGCCGGATAGACTTTACCCGGAGGCAGAGGAGGCCCCAAACCGGGGTCAGCCCTGTTTAGCGTTTGCTGCAATGCCGGCTGCGGAACGGTTTGAGTTCTGCGAGCCGGCATTTGCTTTATTGCCCGGCAGCGCTTGCTCACCAAGCTGACTTGCACATTTCGCCCAGTTTTTGTATACTAATGCTGCTTCGGCAAATTCGATTTTCGTTCGGAAATCCCAGGCTCAGGGTACGGGAATGAACCGAACATTGAGCCTGCCTGTACTGAGCTTTACCGAAGCGTCGAAATGCGCACATTACCGAGTAGTTCTAATTTGAATTTGCAAGCATTCTTAATGGGGCAAGCCGTGAAGTGGAGGACAGTTTGACTGGCAAAACACGTGAAAAACACAAAGTCCGATACGATGTCACGCGCCTGAGCAATGATGATGTCTATCTGTTTCATGAAGGCAGCCATTTTCGCATGTATGATAAACTCGGCGCCCACATCATGACAGCGGAGGATGGCGCCACAGGCGTCTGTCTTGCGACCTGGGCGCCAGCAGCGAAGAAAGTAGCCGTAGTCGGCGACTTCAATGATTGGGCAACCGACGCACATCCTCTTAGGCGGCGTGACGATTCCGGTCTCTGGGAAGGCTTCATTCCAAAAATCAGCCCGGGATCGAAATACAAATTCTACATCGAGGGAAAGAAAAAAAAACAGCGTGCCTACAAGTCAGACCCCTACGGCCGCTACCATGAACTTTCACCGAAAACGGCCTCCATCGTGTGGCCGCTGGATTTCACCTGGCAGGATGACGATTGGATGTCGAACAGGCGAAACCGTCACGATTATCGGGCGCCGGTTGCCATTTATGAGGTACATCTCGGCTCATGGATGCGTGCGCAGGATGGCAAGCGTTTTCTGACTTATCGCGAGCTGGCGCCGGGGCTGGCTGAATATGTGCGCGACATGGGATTTACGCATGTGGAGTTTTTGCCTGTCATGGAGCATCCCTTTTATGGCTCCTGGGGCTATCAATGTACCGGCTATTTTGCACCCACCAGCCGATACGGTACACCACAAGACCTGATGTACCTGATAGACTACCTGCACCGGCATAACATCGGTGTCATCCTGGATTGGGCGCCGGCGCATTTTCCGGATGACGAGCACGGCCTCGGCCTTTTTGATGGCAGCCATCTGTACGAGCACCCGGATCCACGCCGGGGTTTCAATCCGGAATGGAATAGCTATGTATTCGATTTTGGCCGGCCAGAGGTACAAAGCTTCCTTTTGAGTAGCGCTTTCTTCTGGCTCGAAAAGTATCATGCAGACGGCTTGCGCGTCGATGCTGTCAGCTCCATGCTTCACCTGGATTATGCCCGTGACGAGGGGGAATGGCTACCCAATGAGCACGGCGGCAACGAAAACCTGGAGGCCATCGCCTTTCTACGCCGCCTGAACACGGAGATCTATGCTCATTTCCCGGACATACAGATGTTTGCAGAAGAAGCCACAGCCTGGCCCATGGTCTCGCATCCCACTTACGTCGGCGGCCTCGGATTCGGGTATAAGTGGGATATGGGATGGATGCATGATACCTTAGCTTATTTAGAGCAAGACCCTGTCCATCGTAAATCCTATCACAACAAAATCACCTTCCGCGCAGTGTATGCCTTCAACGAGAATTACATTCTGCCGCTTTCCCACGATGAGGTGGGTCCCGGCAAAGACTCGCTTCTGGAAAAGATGCCCGGTGATGATTGGCAAAAGGTTGCAAATGTACGTGCTCTGCTCGGCAACCATTATATGCAGCCCGGCAAGAAGCTGCTTTTTATGGGAAACGAATTCGCGCAGCGCAATGCCTGGACCCACGACGGTCCTTTGGACTGGGACTTACTTTCCTCGCCACAACACCTGGGGATTCAAAAATGGGTGCAGGACCTTAACCGCTTTTACGCACAAGAACCTGCCATGCACGAGCTCGACAACAACCCGAATGGCTTTGAGTGGGTGGATTGCCTGGACAACGAAAATAGTGTGATCAGCTTTCTCCGCAAGGACGCCAGCGCCCGTGATTTCATCCTGGTCGTGTTCAATTTTATGCCTGTTGCGCATGAGAATTATCGGCTCGGTGTTCCGCGCGCCGGAATGTGGCAGGAAAGCCTCAACAGCGATGCCAAAACCTATGGCGGCAGCGGGCTGGGCAATTTTGGCGGACGCGCCGCAGAGCACACGCCTCTTCATCACCATCCCTATTCGCTTAATCTCCTACTGCCACCATTGAGTTGTCTGGTGCTGAAAAACAGCAGATCATGAGACAACCTATGCAACCACCTTTTGCGTAAATACTCAAGGCCAAGGCAAAAGCTGATACAACTTGATGCCCGACCGCAACGCAAGTTACCGCCATGTTCCTGTACACTTGACTTTCTCAGCAATCCTGATTAATAATATAGGGCACAATTTGGAGAGGACGACATACCGGACATCAGATTACACGTCTTATCGTTTTCAAACCCAGGATAGCGAATGAGTAACACATCCACGGCTGAGACTGCATCCCTCGCCAAGAAAAGTGCGTCAGCCTGGAAGCGGCTGCTGCCAAGATTGGAGGCTCGTTTTGCCTCCCAGGTAGAACCCGACGAGTGGCAGGGATACGTCGAAAGGATGAAAAAGAACTTTAGCCGTTTCTTTAATTGCCTGTACAGCCTTTACGGTACTCAGTATGACTTCTTCTATCATCTCGAAAGTATCCTCGCTTCTGCAACGGAAATGTGGATTGCCCGACCGTCGGAATTGAAAGCGCTGGATGCCCAGCGGGAGACTAACGCACATTGGTACCAATCCAATCGCATGGTTGGCGCCATGTGTTACGTGGATTTGTTCGCTGATGATCTGAAAGGAATGATAGAGCGTATTCCCTATCTCACCGAGCTTGGTATTACCTACCTGCATATTATGCCGATTTTCAAAACCCCGCAAGGCGACAACGACGGCGGTTATGCTGTGAGCAGCTATCGGGACCTGAACCCGGAGCTTGGCGACATGGCAGATTTGGAGCGGCTGGCAGCGGAGCTGCGCGGAAGGGGTATCTCCCTGGTGCTGGATTTCGTTTTCAATCACACTTCCGATGAGCACGAGTGGGCACAAAAAGCCCGTGCCGGTGATGAGGAGTTTCAGAACTACTACCGCATGTTTCCGAATCGTGAGATGCCCGACGCTTATGAAAAAAGCATTGCCACCGTTTTCCCGGATGAAATTCCGGGCTGTTTCACTTACCGCAATCGAATCCGCAAATGGGTGTGGACCTCATTTCACAACTATCAATGGGATTTAAACTACGAAAACCCGGAAGTTTTCAACCGCATGCTCGAGGAGATACTCTTCCTGGCCAACAGAGGTGTGGAGGTTCTGCGACTGGATGCCGTGGCTTTCATCTGGAAGAGATTGGGCACCGGCTGCCAAAATTTGCCGGAGGCGCATACAATTATCCAGGCGTTCAATGCCCTGACAAGCATTGCCGCCCCGGCCATGGTGTTTAAGTCCGAGGCGATCGTCCATCCTGATGAGGTACGCAAATATGTCAGCGAGCAGGAGTGTCAGCTTTCTTATAATCCCCAACTTATGGCCTTGCTCTGGGAAGCGCTGGCAACTCAGGATATCCGCATTCTGCGCCATGCCATGGAACGCAGATTTGAGCTGCCACACGGCTGCGCCTGGGTAAATTACATTCGCTGCCACGATGACATCGGCTGGGGCTTTGATAACAGCGACGTGGAGAAATTCGGGCTCGATCCCACCGAACATCGAAAATTTCTGACCACCTTCTACATCGGTAAACACAGCGATAGCTTTGCACGTGGCGCGCCGTTCCAGGTGGACCCAACCACTGGCGACGCCCGCGTCTCGGGAACCTGCGCTTCTCTTGCAGGCCTGGAGCAGGCGATTGCTTCCAAAGATGAAAAGAAGATAGACCTGGCCATTCGAAGGATTTTACTGTTGCACGGGATTATCATGACAATTGGCGGTATTCCGCTGATCTACCTGGGTGACGAACTGGGTACGCTCAATGACCACAGCTATGAAAAGTCCGATGATAAAATGGCCGACAGCCGCTGGCTGCATCGTCCCAAATTTGACTGGAAATTAGCTGAAAAACGGCGCGACCCGAAGACCGTTCCCGGACAAATCTACACAGGCCTGCTGCGGCTGGTGCAATTGCGGCAGCAGATTCGGGCCTTCCGGCGCGCCGAAACCGAAATCGTCGATACAGGCAATAAGAGCGTATTTGGCTATTTCAGCACGCACGACGACTCCAGCATGTTTGTGCTCGCCAATTTCAGCGACAGACCCCAGCAAATAGAAGCCCGCCGCTTGCGACAATTGGGATTGCGTAAGACCATGACAGATGTTGTTTACGGACGAGCCGTGATAGCCACGCGGGAGCTCAGCGTCGAGCCCTATCAGTTTCTCGCTCTGCCCCTGGTTGCATAACCGGTTCGGACCCGAAAAACCTGCTTCAGATATTGAAAGAGGCGGGCCCAATAAGCCAGATGCTCTGAAGCAAAAGTCGCTCCGCTGTCGCCGCCGTTCCCCCTTGACTGCCACTACTGAATTTCCTATTTTCCCCATTCGTGGCACCACTCGCCAGTGATGGTCAATTGGAGATTTCAGTTTCATGAAAGGAAATATATGAAGAACAAGACAAACAACGGTATTCACATCGCCGCAGTGATTGGCAGTGTGCGGCCTGGCAATTTCACAGCAAAGGCCATGGCCCTTGTGGTTGATGAGATTCAGCAAAAGAATATCAGTGTTGAGGTCATCGATCCCGCCGAGCTCGATCTGCCTTTGCCCGGTACCGGCAAAGATGCTGCTGGCGCGCAGAAACTTCGCGACGCCGTCTCGCGGGCCACGGGCGTCATCCTCTCGACGCCCGAATATCACGGCAGTTTCAGCAGCGTCATCAAGCTGGTCGTGGAGAATCTCGGCTTTCCTTCGGTGCTGGCCGGCAAACCTGTCTCCCTGCTCGGGGTGGCGGCCGGCCAGATTGGCGCCGTCAAGTCGTTGGAGAGCTTGCAGGGTGTGTGTTCACACGTCGGCGCTATCGTCTTGCCCGGCTCGGTTTCTGTGGCGGGCGTGCAAAAAGTATTTGACGAACGAGGTCGCTGCCTTGATGCAGCGGTTGAAAAACGAATTCGCTATGTCGCACAGAATCTCATAAACTATATCGAAGACAATATCTGTCCCCGTGTGGCGCTGGAGGCGATGGTACGGGAAGGAGCGAGCTAACCTGCGCGGCCGCATTTCACCCACATATCACCCACAAAAAAGCCTCCCGCAGCTTGTGCGCTACGAGAGGCTTTTATCAAAATTGCAGCCACAAACCTAAACTGCTGGCGGCGCCTGCTTGTACATCAAACCCGCGACGACACCGAACACCAACCCACCGATGAGGGTGATGCCGCCCCAGCACCAGGCCAGGTAGTACGGAAAATCAGCGATGATCAGGGGATTGAAAAAGCCCGGGAAAAAACCCAGCAGGCCCAGAAAGAATCCGAATACCAGGCCGCCTTTGGCGCCTTCCCCCCACACGCTTCTGGTTTTAACAAACAGCAACGCTGCTGCTACGCCGATGCACACTTCTATCAACAAAAACCAAAGCGGATTGGAGCCTTCCTGCGCAAACACCTCGTTGCCAACATAGGCGCTGCGCATGATGAAGCCGTGCATAACAAAGTCATACAGCCATAAAACAACACCGCCCACAACACCTATGGTTACAACTTTGTTCCAGTTCATATCTCCCTCCTTCAGTAAAGTAATTGATTATTTGCTTCCCAGATATGTGTTCCGCCAGGCGGCATAACCGAGAAGCCCGGGACATCTGCAAACGAACATCATCCAAGCTTGCCGATATACATGCGCGTGGTATAGTCAACAGATATATGACCGTCCTGCTCATGTCGTTCAAAAAGTCGATGCAAGGCGCGAACCATCTGCTCGTGGTTTGGCTGGCCCGCTTTGGGCGCATAACTGGAAGAAAGCAATCTCCCCTTTAAACCGTCATAGTCCAGAAGCTGTGCATTCGGAAAGGTGAAAACGGTGAAGGCGCGGCCAAAAAACGCCGCCATGTCGTCGCTGCTCACAGACCTGTGACCGATCTTGCCATATTCGGGGCAATATCTCCGCAGCAGCTCTTCATACTCGCGCTGGAACGGCGTGTTGGCTATTTCACGGTCGTTCCAGATAAGCACAACGTAGCCAGATGGCCTGAGAATTCGTCGGAATTCAACGTTGGCGCGGTCAGCATCGAACCAGTGGAATGCCTGGCCGGCGGTGAGAAAATCTATGCTTTGGTCACTCAGAGTCGTGTTCTCAGCCGTCCCGGAAACACTGATGAAATTGTCGTAGTCTGCCAGTTCGGATTCGGCTGCGTGCCGCATCTCAGCATTGGGTTCGACGCCATAGACGGTATTGCCGTTGCGCAAAAACGGCTCGGCCAGCAAACCGGTGCCAGAACCGATATCAGCAATGGTCGAGGCCGGCGTCAAACCACACCGCTGCCACAGGGTCTCGATGATTTGTTTCGGATATCCGGGACGATAGCGCAGATAGTCGGCCACCCGGCCCGAAAACCTTTGCGTTGGCTCTTGCATAAAGTCAGGAAAGGTCGGCAGTGATTCTTGTTAACCTGTAGTCAAGGCTCAATATGCGAAACCCAATTATTTTTTGCAAGAGGAAGCCGATTTCAAAAACACAATTTACTTTCCCGCTGCAAGGTATTGCTTGCATTTTTACCCAGGTTATCTCATGTTAGGCAATGCTCAGACCAAGACTAGTGCTATCGATTGCCATTCCACTGGCGATTTTTCTGCTACCCAGAAACATGATACCGATCTCCGGCCTGACAGTAGTCGAGCATCGCTTGATCGCAATTTTCACTGCTGCGCTGCTATTCTGGATCTTTGAGCCGATTCCTGTATTTGCCACCTCGGTCCTGGTGGTTGTTCTGGAGCTACTGACGATATCTGATGCCGGTTTTATTTTTTTTCGGGCTGATGCCGGCGCGCCCGCATACGGAACACTGCTGAGCTATCGGGAGATCATGGCGACTTTTGCTTCGCCGATTATTATGCTGTTTCTGGGCGGCTTTTTTCTGGCCATGGCTGCCACCAAATTCCAGTTGGATACCAATCTGGCGCGCGTGTTGCTCAAACCGTTCGGCAGCAATCCGAAGTTTGTCCTGCTCGGACTGATGCTCATCACCGCGTTCTTTTCCATGTTCATGAGCAACACCGCCACCACCGCCATGATGCTCGCAATTCTGGCGCCGGTGCTGAGGGGCTTCGACGTGCAGGACCGGGGCCGCATCGCGTTTGCACTGGGGATTCCGTTCGCAGCCAACGTCGGCGGGATCGGCACGCCCATTGGCACGCCGCCCAACGCTATCGCATTGAAATATCTGACCGGCGCCAACCGCATCGAATTTGGCGAGTGGATGAGCTTTGCCGCGCCCCTTGCCATCGCCCTTTTGCTGTTCACGTGGCTGCTGCTGCTGATCCTGCATCGGCCAGAGACAAAAGTCGTGCGCGTGGAAATTCAGACGAAATTCCGGCGCAACTGGCAGGCGTGGACGGTGTACCTCACTTTTTCAACCACCATTCTTTTGTGGCTGTCCGGTTTCTTGCACGGTATGAATTCCTATGTGGTGGCGATGATTCCAGTGGCCGTGTTCACCGCAACCGGTATCATTACAGTGCAAGATTTGAAGAGTATAAGCTGGGATGTGCTGTGGTTGGTGGCGGGCGGCATTGCGCTCGGATTAGCTCTGGAGCAAAGCGGGCTTGCCAACCGTCTGATCGAGACCATCCCGTTCTCGACGCTTACTCCGTATGCTATCGTGCTGCTGGCCACGGT
>CAZVSL010000124.1:0-12909 GCA_964629935.1 uncultured Calditrichaceae bacterium
AAGCGTGGCACCGCGGAAGTGGACGACGCCTTCCTCGGAGAAATCGAACAGTGGCGCGACAGCCTCGCCCGCAACCTCGCCCTGCGCAATCCCAACCTGAGCCAGCGCGACCTCAACTTTGCGGTGCAGCGCACCATCGACCGCATCATCTTTCTGCGCATCTGTGAAGACCGCGGCATCGAGCATTATGAAACCCTGCGCGCCCTGCAAAACGGCGCGCGTGTATACCCGCGGCTGGTCGAAATGTTTTACCGCGCCGACGAGCGCTACAACTCCGGCCTGTTTCATTTTCAGCAGGAGAAAGACCGGCCGCAAAACAGCATCGATGAGCTGACGCCGGAGCTCAACGTCGATGATGCGGTTCTAAAGGCCATGATCAAAAGTCTCTACTATCCTGACAGCCCGTACGAGTTTTCCGTGCTACCTGCCGACATCCTCGGACAGGTGTACGAGCGGTTCCTGGGAAAAGTGATTCGCCTTACTGCCGGCCACCGGGCTGTGGTGGAGGAGAAGCCGGAAGTGCGCAAAGCCGGCGGCGTGTACTATACGCCAACCTACATCGTCGATTACATCGTGCAGCAAACTGTCGGCAAGTTAGTTGAGGGCAAAAAGCCCGGTCCGCGCGGCGGCGTCAGCAAGCTCAGGATTCTCGATCCGGCCTGCGGCTCCGGCTCGTTTCTGCTGGGCGCCTACCAGTTTCTGCTGGACTGGCATCTCGACGCCTACTTGCAGGAGAAAGAAAAATGGGCCTCCGGGCGCAGTCCCCGCATTTACAAAAGCGACCGCGGCGAGTGGCGGCTCACCACGGACGAGCGCAAACGCATCCTGCTCAGCAACATCTACGGCGTGGACATCGACCCGCAGGCCGTGGAGGTGACCAAGCTCTCCCTGCTGCTGAAAGTGCTGGAAGGCGAGGACGAGCAGAGCATCAACCGGCAGTTGGCGTTTTTCCACGAGCGCGTGCTGCCGGAGCTGAGCGGCAACATCAAATGCGGCAACTCGCTCATCGGCCCGGACTTTTACGACGGACAGCAGCTCACCATGCTGGATGAAGATGAACTCTACTGCATCAATGCGTTTGATTGGCAACGGGAATTTGCGAAGATCATGTCCGATGGTGGGTTTGATGCGGTGATTGGGAATCCGCCTTATGGGGCAGTGTTTAGTGAAGTAATGCAAAAACACTTGAAAGACAAGTTTAGTACTTTCGTTTGGAGAGGTGAAAGTTACTTATTGTTTGTGGAACGTGCCTTTCAAGTGTTGAAGCGAGACGGACAATTTGGATACATCATTCCTGATACTTATTTGAACCTCGGTTTCACTCAATCCTTAAGGTCCTTTCTCTTGCGAAATTCATTTCTGAGAGAAATAGTACTCCTACCTTCCAATGTTTTTGAAGGAGCGACAGTCGATACCACATTGCTATTTGCTCAAAAAGCCGAGAAAAACGATGAGTATAATGAGTGCCTTATCACAGTCAAAGTTTTCAATAAGAAAACAAATATTGAATCTATCATAGACCCACAAAGAGAATTTGAAGTTGGTGCAGCGTTTTGGCATGACCAGCAGGCATTTAACGTTCAATCTGATGAAGATGAATTGGCTTTGATAAAAAAGGTCGAGGCAGATAGCGAACAGTTGAGCGAAATCGCTGACTTATATTATGGGATTAAGGTATTTCAAGTTGGAAAGGGAAAACCATCGCAAACACCTGAAATTCGGGACGCTAAGCCCTTTACTTCGAAAACGCGTAAAGGTGAAGACTGGCTTCCTTTCTATGATGGCAAAAACATAGGTCGATATGAGCTCTTATGGGAAGGTGACAATTGGCTCAATTATGGTCCGTGGCTTGCTGAGCCCAGAACACCTGAGATTTTTGAAGGAAAGAAGATTCTGATCCGCAAGATTGTTGGACAAACCTTGATTTCCACTTACGTTGCAGAAACTTCATATTGCAATACACTCTTATCGGTTTTGAAAATCAAGAAGAAAGAATACTCTTACACTTATTTATTGGGAGTTCTAAATTCAAAGTTGATTGGATGGTATTTTAGAAAGAAATTTCAAATCAATCCCGATGATACGTTTCCACAGATTTTGATAAGAGATATTTTGCAATTTCCGTTACCCAAAAAAGACAAAGCCCGCCACGACCAGTTGGTCACGTTAGTAGAGCGCATGCTGGATCTGCACAAACAAAAAGCCGCCGCCCAGACCGGCGAAACCCGCACCCTGCTCGAACGCCAAATCGCCGCCACCGACCAGCAAATCGACCGCCTGGTTTACGAGCTGTACGAATTGACGCAGGAGGAGATAGAGATCGTGGAAGAAAGCTCGAAGGTTGCTTCGGAGAGTGAGGTTGGCGAGTAGAAACTTACTTCTGAGGCAGAGCCTCAAGCTCGTCGGGGATTTGTCGCCCGCCTGCCTCGCCCGTCAGGTAATCCCCGACGCACCGATAGATACGGGACTGTGTCCCCACAGCAGTCGCTGATGACAGCAGACCCATAACTCTTGAACAAAGCGCCATGGCCAGGCACAGAATCATCGACGACAACAGGTTTTATTTCAACCACACACACTATCGTTGAATGGCTACCCGTTTTTCGCGAACGTAAGACTGACTTTTCTGCAGCGCACCCAACTATGCCCATGACGGCCATTCGATTCTTCAAGTTGGGTTGTTGCAGATGATTTGACTTGTTTTGGGGAATACAATTCCTTATTGCAATAATACGTGGGGGATTACCTGGTGAGCGGGGCACGTGGGCAACAAATCCCCCACGAGCAGGGGTAACTCTTGAATAGAAGCGCCACGGCAAGGCATCAGGACATTAAATCCCTTCCACCCTCATGATAACGGCTGAAGGCAAGGTGAAGGTCATGGATTTTCACTCAAAATCATATTCAAGTGTAATAGGATATTCCTGCGCATGCCCGGCCACGAATTTACCTTTACCGCGCAACCCGCTTAACTCACTGGTTCCGGAACCCGGCGCCACAGTTACGGTTTCGCTGGCCACACCGCCATCAAACGTGCCGATATGCTGCAGCACAAAACTGCCGCTGCGCCCGGCGATGCTGCCCACAACGCGCTCCAGTCCCACAAAGCTCGCTGTTGTGTCCTGGCGGTGCATCATCAAATACTCGAGCGTTCCCTCGCCTTCGATGTCACCTTTGTAGGACTTGGTGACATGAGCGCGCGTTAGTTTTGGTCCGCCCTTCATTTCGTTGTACGGCTCTTCGTTCCAGCTCTTGAGCTCGAATGTTGCTTGCGCTTGCTTGCTCATCGCTGCGCCCTCCCTTTTTGTTTCGTGGCTTCGATTGTCTTTTGTTTGCGTGCAGGCAAATACCACAAGAAAATAGCACACCGATAATCAAAAGTATTGTAAAAACGCGCCAGGAATCTCGCGCAGCATTCAGGCGTCTGAAGTTAGAGTTAGGAGTCTGACGGCCGCCGCCGCCTTTGCCACAACATTGGGGTGAAAGTCGGGGTGGGATTAGTTAGCTGCAGCGACAAAAATGCCCAGGCCGTTGATAAGGATGTCTGTAGCCGCAGGATTCAGATTGTGGGGCACGCCTACTTTGCAAAATCCACGATATGCTCGGTAACCCGGACGGCCGTGACCTCAACCTGCAACGACTTTTCCGGGCTGCCATCGAGCTTGACAGCCTGCGCCGTAACACGATAGCGGCCTGGCGCGATCTCAAACGCTTTGGGATTGGAGTTTTTGCTGGTGTATGTCCTGCCTTGTGCGACCACGGCTCCGGAAACAGCATCCGTAACCTTGACCACGGCGTCCACCAGCTCAGCGTCCTGAACGGCGCCGATGCGCAATGTACCGCTTTCGAAATTATGTGTGTGCTGCGTGCGGTCGCCCGGCGCCACCACAACACCAGCCAGCCGGGTCTCGGGTTTGCCCTGCATTTCTACTGAGCCGATCACGACATCATAGCTTCCCGGCGTCAGCTCGAAGACTTTGGGGTTGCTGCGGGCGCTGTTGTACGACCGGCCGGCGGCCACACGCGAGTTGGTTCCGGCGTTATAGACATTTATGGTGGCATCGGAAAGCTTGCCGTTGCGGGTCACCTGCACTGCCAGCTCGCCCACGCTGAAATCAACCACTTTGCTGAGGGTGTCACCGGAGGCGACGGTAACACCCGCAAAAGCCTGCGTTACCTCACCCTTGAATCTGACTGCCTGGACTTCCACATCATAGTCACCCGCTGTGAGCGGCAACAGACGTGGATTGGTGGCAGAGGCAGTGTATGTGCGACCTGCCGCAATTTCCTCGTCGCTTCCGGAGCGGGTCACGCTTACGCGGGCGTCGATGAGCTCGCCATTGGCAACGGCTTTGACCGAGAGAAAGGCATCGCTGACCGCGACGGGCGCCACAGCGCGCTCAAAAGCGGAGGCCAGCTCAGCGGCATTTTCGGCGCTGAGATACAAGCCGCCGCCGGCTTGCGCCGCGCATTCGAGCTGCGACACGTCCTCCTTGCTGACATCGAAGCCGATGATGTGCATGACAAAATCGATGCCGTCCGCTTTGGCCTGAGTCACCGCCTGACACGGGTCGCCGCCGCAGGTCTCGAGGCCGTCACTGAACAAGACGATGGTCGTGGCGCCCTGATCCGGCGACACGGCGTCCAGTGCTTTGCCGATGGCCTGCGTAATTGGTGTCTTGCCCCTGGGATTGATCGCGTCGATCTGTTTTGCAAAAGCAGCGCGGTCCAACGGCGACAGCGGCGTTACCAGCTCGATATCTTCGCAATCTTTTTCGCGACGGTGCCCGTAGGCCACCAGGCCAACATTGGCCTGCTCGTCGAGCTTGCTAAGCAAATCTTTCAATACCCGCCGCGCAATGACGATCTTGTTCTCGCCGTCGATTTGTCCCCACATGGAGCCGGAGGCATCGAGAATGAGAATCAGCCGCTCCGGCGATTCCGGGGTAGAAAAAGACCAGCTAGAAACGGCAGACAGATGAACTACAAGGATGCAAGCAACCGCCAGGCTATGTTTGAGCATCTTCATCCTCCAGGTTGAGTGTTATGCTTACAGTTATGCTATCGCAGCGTGAACGTATGGAATCGAAAAAATAAGATCAATTGTTTTGTAGCGGCGCTTATCCTCGCGGGCTTGCCTGAAATACTGAAATACTAAAGTATTTCACTCCGAGATTGCGCTTGCCTGAAATACTGAAATACTAAAGTATTTCACTCCGAGAGCGCTTGCCTGAAATTACTGAAATACTAAAGTATTTCACTCCGAGTTACGCCGTTTGAGATTGGAATTGCTTCCCGCTCAAAAAGCCCGTCACAGGAATTCGGGATGAAAGCGGGAGATTATCTTGTTTTCCCCCATACTGATGAGCATTCTGAACGAATGATCGGAAGCTTGAAACTAAAAACGCGAAATAAGATATGATATATATGATATAAGTAAATCGCATTTCTGCATTTTCCAAAACTAACCGGAGCAGTCTGTTATGAAGTATCCCTGGATTTTGGCAATACTCTTGATTTCGATTCTGATACCGCTCTCTCTTGATGCTTCCGCCCCTGGTGAATTTCCCCGTTTGTCAGGTACGGATACCATGCAGGAAAGAAGGTTACATCTCGGCAATAATTCAATTCTGCCTTATGTCCTTCAGTGGACCTATGTCTTTACCATTAACCGCGAGCTTGGCAGCGATATTCGGGGCTCTGATTTCAAGACCTGGCTAAAGAACGTAACGAGCCTGCCGGAAATTCCGGATGGCGATGATTGGACCATCAATTATGTTGGGCATCCACTGCTGGGAGCAACCTTTTATAGTTTCTATCGGAACAGAGGGTTTTCAGCGAAGCGCAGTTTCTGGGGCGCCGTACTGCAGAGCACGCTGTTTGAATATACCGTAGAAGCGTGGAAGCAACCGGCCAGCGGCGTCGACCTAATTGTTACGCCGGTCGTAGGTAGTCTGATGGGAGAAAAACTCGGACTCAATAAGACTCTCATTCTCGGCTCAGCATTTTCTCTGGGCAAGTACATCTTTCGGCTATTCTAAACGTTTGTTGACTATTTGATAACAATGTTCTCCCAAACACTCTTTCAGGAGCTTTTGAAACCCGCCCGGTCTGATTACGCTATCGTGGACCTCCGGTCGGGTGGAGCCTGGCTTACATCGCGACTCTATATCTTCTCGCTCATCCTGGGTGAAGTGAGTGGACTGCGTGCATTTGTCTTTTTAGAGAGTGCGAATAACATTCGTCGCAGATTCATTGGTGTTGCAACGCCATCAAAGGTTCGCCGGGCCCTCGGGCGGCGGTATCCGTGGTTTGAGGAAGCCTTTGCCCGAACCTTAGCAAGCCAGTATCCGGACATCCCGGCGGCCGATGCCCCGGATGTGTCAACCTTCTCCAATCAGCCCAGCCCCTTTACGCCAGACGAGCAGTGGCGGGTCTCGACCTTTGTCCAGCAGTTCGTTGAAAATCTGCAACGTACGACAGAACCACCCGAAAACGAACGCAGCTCCTATCTGGAAATCGGGACTCCGCCATACGCATGGGAACGGACGCACTGGATCGACGGCGAACGGCTTGAGCGTGATCTGGTTGGCGTACTGGATTACGTTTTTGTCGAGGAGTCTCCCGATAGCCCGCGGAGACAGGTTACGGAAGCAGTCATCCGAAGGCATGCCTCACTCGTTGCCCTTGTCGACAGCGACCGGCGTTTTGTGGGCCTGGTTGACCGTGTTGAGATGTTAAATCAGATGGCACGCGCAGAAAGATGCCAGGAAATTGGCCGCCAGTGCACTTCGAAAAAAAACCGAACGTCTACTTGATATTTTACGAAAAGACCCTTTCTAAATCTCTCCCCGTTACCGCGAAGCTCTTGTTAGAAAATAGAGGATTAGCCTGCCAACAGGACTCTTCCTGAGTGACAGAAGGAGACTGCTACGGCCCGCAAAAAGCGCGGGACTCGCAGTGACAGCAAAGAGCAGAAATTGACTTTGCGGGCTTTGCGGTCAGACACTATCATGAACCCGACCCACCTGTAATTTCCGCCAACCTCCGTTCATTCCTGTTGATCCTCAAGCTATTCTTTCTTAGCTTATATGAACCCACCATCCCGAGGATGTGAACCATGAATGACTTAGACATTATCCGCGAAATTGAGAAGCAGATAGAAATCCCTTTGCGGCAGATGAGCGGTGAGGCTCTTTGAGTTTTTATTTGCTTTTATTCAGATCGTAAATTATCTTAATTATCTTTGAAGTGGTCAAAGAGGATGACTGAGGGAAAAGGGCAGTCTGGTCGTAGTCTCCACACAAAAACGCTTTTTATGTATCATATGGTTTGCTAATGGATATACAGAATTGGGTGACTGTTCTATTCGGTGGTCTTGGGGTTGCTGTGTTAGGCTGGTTTTTTAAGCACTTTTCTGAACATCTGAGGTTAAAGGGGCAGCTGTTCAAACCCGGATATGTGAAAACCCGGATAGCGTTATACCTTATGAAGGAGTTTCCGCAGGACGATGTAAATAAGTGCATTGAGTCGTCAAGCGATCTAACCTTGATGGGACTTGACTTGCGTTTTGCCTTGGAAAGGCACTCTGATCGTTTGAGCAAGATACTTCATTCCGGCGGCAAGGTTAAGGTCCTCATTCTCGAACCCGAAAGCGAAGCCTGCAAAGTCGCTCTTAGATATTACTTTCTTGACAAGAGTATTACCGTTCAAAAAGGCTATATTGAAGATGCAATTGACATCTGTCGCAAACTATCCAAAGCAAATCCAGGTGTGCTGGAACTGAGATTAACAGACTTTTTGCCGCATTACGGCGCTGTATTATCCTCTGAGCGTGTCATTTATTTTTGGCTCTACGGTTATAAACGAGCGGATGAGAAAAATCCCATTGGGATTCTCAGACCATCAGATGGCAAAGCCTTTCGGCTGTATTCTGATGAGATCAATTCCTTGTGGGATGATGCGCGAGTTTATAATCTTTGAAGGTTCCAGATTTCAGGTTCAAATATTCGTAAAGGTCTGAACTACCTTTATGGAAGTCCGGTTCGTTCTCAGGTATCTGGGTTACAGCCTCAATTAGGTTGCCGGTGACAACATCCCGAAGTCTCTTGGTCAAGGCGGTCTCATTATCGGACCGCTGTATTATCTTGCGCAAAGCACTGCATAAATCTTCGTAGCACATTGTTTTTTCAGCAGTAGGAGTAACCAAATCAACGCCGGGGGTTCTTGTCGATTTTGTAGTAACCTGCTCAGACTGACTTAACAGTTGCTCGTGACGCGCATCCATGACTTCAATTATCTCAGACACATAATATGATGTGCCAAAACCTTGCTTACTCATGTGACAAACAACCTTCTGGGCGAGTTCAGTTATAGGTGTACTGTCACCGACATTCAAGGTGAGAATTGGCTCATTATGGTCACGGTCTAGCGCTTCGACAAGCAGGTCTGTTGCCTCGTGGACGCAGCAAAAGTATCGAGACAGGTCCTCTGAATGAACTTCCAGAGGCTGGCGCCGTAGGCATCGATTTACGAAGGTTTCCAGCACATTACCGGAGGTACCGTGGGCGTTACACAAACGTACAACCTTCATTGCCTCTGAGTTAGTCCTTTCACCAAGGAGCAAAAAACTCAGCACTAATTGTTCAGAGAGTAACTTAGTAATGCCTAAGATGTTTTTTGTGTTAATGGTTGCGTTAATAGATTTGTCAGAGGACGCCAGGACAAGCTTACTTTTGATTGGCAGTTCATCCATCGCCTCAAGCACGTTTAGAGTCCCCAGCACATTTGTTTGAGCGACAACATGCGCAGACCTCTCGGCGAATTTTACGTGCTTTTTGGCAGCAAGGTGAAATATACAATCTGGAGTATACGTTTGGATAATGTTTTTTACTTGCCTTTCATCAGAAACGTCAGCTAACAAATATGTACAATGGCAATCGGACAGCGTCTCGCTTAGTTTGTGAAGACGATACTCATCACAATCAACCACTACAGTGCGGACACCGTTTTTTGTTAGCATCTCAACCAAATGGCTGCCTATTGAGCCTGCACCACCGGTGACAAGTGCCATCTGGATTTGAGTTAACAACCTTGCTCTTTTCGCCTCGTTAGACCACTCTGTGCGGCCCAAGAGCTCATCGCATTTGAAATCGATGCCATTGACTGAAATAAAGCACATTTAGCACAAACCTCGTTGCTTAGTGTTGAGAAAGGTATCTACTGAGCAACTAAAAAATCATCCTGTATACCACAAATTTCTCTGCTGCTTCTACTCCAATCTCACCGCCATGAGCTCTGGCCAGCTTCTCGACCTGCTCAATTGAACGAGGATGACCATTCCGACGAAGTTGAGTATAATAACAGTTTATGGCATTTAGTTTGGTTTGCAGATGGTCGGATATGTCCACATAGATTGATCTTTTTTCCGGCTGCGATGACCAAGTTTCGTCAGGAATCGAATAACCTAAAACGACTCGTGGGGTTGACCTGCGCGAGTGTGGGCGTGCAGCAATAAAGGATGCACGGTGTACCGCAAGATGGTCTTGATTGAATCCGTCGGCAACAGGTATTAACAGAATGTCAGGCTCAAACTTGGATAGAGAACACTGGGCATCCAGCTCAATTAGTTTGGCCAGTTCGTATTGAGGCCGTACATCTAGTAGCATATGATGATCAGAACTCGCCCAGCATGGGTCCAAATATTCGATTCCAAGGCACCTGCAAGCATTTTTGTGTTCCTCTTTGCGGTATTTCGTCTTACTCTCAGCCTCTATTTGTTCGAGGTCTCCCACCGTTATCACCAAGACTTTGACTTCGATTCCTTCATTGACAAGCCTTGCTATTGTACCGCCACAGCCATAGCTCTCGTCATCGGGGTGCGGAGCTATCACAAGTGCCTTAATGCCTGTACCGAGTGATAACGGTGTTTGAATCATCCGAGTATCTGCGATTGAATGAAGCCTGTTTTCTGTCTGTTGTTATTATACCTGACACTGCCATAAGTTGGAGAAAGAACGACTCAACTTTCTACTCCAGCCAATCAGACTGTGGGTGAGACTGAACATTCACCATGTGGGAAGTCAACTTAGACTTTAGTGAAAAAGAATCGTATGAAACATGGTGCTGTGGGAGAAACTGGCTTTAGAGACAAATTCAACTTTACAAAGACTTTAAATCTTACGTTAGCCACACCTTCTCTTACTTGCAGTTTATGTGCTGATAGTAATCCAGTATTTCCTTAACATTCTTGAACGCATACTGCCCAGGTAAACTGGAAAACGGGAACCATTTGATTTGGTGAAGCTCATCTGCCTGAATCTTGGGCTCATAGTCTATCACACAGACAAAAGCAATGTTTAAAGTTGCAATCGATTTCTTTCCATAGTAGTCCATGGAAAAAACTAAGAACTCAAATTTGGTTAGGTGTATACTCAACTCTTCATTCAATTCCCTATAGCCAGTGCGACGTGCGGGTGTTCATTCCGTTCTATGAAACCACCAACCAAGTCTCATTTATTCAAACCAGGTTCAATTGCTCTTTTCGCTAATAAAACTTGGCTGGAATCAGTTATTACCGCGGTAACGCATGGTCTAGGATTCAGATAGTAAATCGCGCCACACCGTCTGCAAATGTATCTTTCAAACGAATCCTGAATCAGGAACTTAACATCATAGCCGCATTCACTGCAAAATTTCATTTCTGCCTATGAATCTAACGTGATTACCTACCAAGATCAACCTTGCTTACTCAAAGGATGCTGTGAAAATTCGAGCGACCCAAAATAGGAAGGTAGGAAAACTAAATCAACGGATAAATCTGGCCACCATGGAAGCCCCGTCGCACAATTGGATTTGGGATTCCATCGCCCACAAGAGCAGATATGCAATCAGATATGCAGGATCAGTACCATCGGCAGATTGTCTATCCTGACGAGGTTTGCTATCAGAAACTTGGGTACATGCATAATAATCCTGTGCACAAGAGTATATAGAGAAATTAGTTTAGATTAGATTAGAATGTTGGCTTTATAACATTATGTCCTTGAAGATGATACTGTCTCGAAGGTCGAGTACTGAAGATACTCTGACTTCTTTGGGAATGAAATTCCTGGTTCATTGGTTGCGCGGGGGATTACCTGGTGGGCCCCGTGGGATATCTTACCCTATGGATAGTCAACATCCGACTGAGTCTATCCCATGGGGCGGGCTGAGCAAGTGGGCGACAAATCCCCGTGAGCTTTTGCCTTAAAGTACCTCGGGTTAGAGAAGCGTAACCCGACCTGCATTCCATCCAAAATAATTTGTTGACTTCTCACACTATCTTTCCTATTATCAGTTTGCTCCACTGATTTTCTTGCAAATTCTTTCCGTTCAGTCATCATCAGTGGCTGGCTGGTTTTCTCACCGACAATTCAGATTCCCAGGGGGAGTAGTTGCTTCATTGCTGCGTCAGAACATATTGGAAGGTGCTCAGGTTGACGAGTTTTACGTCGATTTTAAAATCTCCCTTCACAAAGCGTTGAAGAAGCTGGCCTTCGCGTATTTCCCCCAGATCTCAGAGATATCAGATATCGGCTGCGGGCTTGCGGGAAATCGATTCCATGCTCCATACTTATATGCTCATGATGCACCAAAACCTGATGACCATCCTAGATGACGAGGTTCACGTTTCACTTTAGTCTAAGCAGAGATAATCTATGTGTCTAGCTGCAAAGTGCTAACCCGAGCTATATATGTAAATTATCCGTCATTCTCCGAAAACTGCTCGGAGCAAGATACAGGAGGAATCTTGATAGCGAATAGAGGATTAGCCTGCCAACAAGACTCCTCCTGCCTGCCCCGAGCTGTTTTCGGGGAGTGAGATCGAAGGTCTTGACATCATTGCGTGTTTTTCCGTCGATTGTGACTTTTTCAGGATAGAAGGGTCAAACGTCAGTGAAAATCCGTGCACATGCGTGGCAAACTCTTGACTGGCCATTGGCAATCAAAGTAAAAATGAATCCACTCGCCGCAACACGACCTGCCCGATTCACCTGCTAACTCACAGGAGGGGAGTTATGTTTGAAAATTTTATCAAAACCTATCCAAAGCCCAAAGACGGCCCGGCATTCCGGTTCACCACCATGGTGCGGCACAACGGCACTGTGATCGCGTTTGCCATGGATGAACAACGCCGGATTTTCTACTCCGTGCTCGACCTGGGCGACCAGCGCACCAAAGGTCCCATCGATGTCAACTACTGGCAGGACAATCCGCAGGAGGTGCGCTTCCCGAACGAGGTGCACACAGTCGGGGAAGGTCTGGTGGATCCGAAGATGATGCCGGTCTACAAGCTCGGCAGTCCGGGGCCGGTCACGGACGACGCGCGCGTGAAGGAGAGCGAGAAGGACGTGTTTCGCTCCACCACCGCCAGCCTGTCGGCGCTGGCGCCAATCCAGGTGCTGTCTGATAATAAGTACATCTACATCTTCCGGCAATCGATTGCCAACGAAGCCGTGGAGGTCGTGGCCGACACCATGCTGGTGGACCGCTTCGTGCTCTCCGGCGCCACCCTGAACGCCAAGCGCGAGGTGCGCTACCAGCGCAGCCGCAACAAGTTCCGGCCTGAGAGCCGCAAGGACAGCCTGGGCGCCAAAGACATGGAGCAAAAGCCGTTCTTCGAGCCGACGCAAAAGCTGGAGTTCATCCGCAATCTGCACACCGGCAGGTTTGCCGTGCTGGTCGTGCCGACGCAAATCGCCGGCATCCTGCGCTGGCAGCTTTTCGCTTACAATAACAAAACCGGCATGGTCGATTCTTTCAATATCGAGCGCTCGGCGGACGGGCTGTTCAACCTGCAAGGCTCAAATCTGTTCGTGCGACCGGACAGTGAAACCGTCCCCATTTTGAACGGCTCTGCAAACGGCA
>CAZVSL010000125.1:0-12868 GCA_964629935.1 uncultured Calditrichaceae bacterium
CCGGTTATCCAGGCGGCGGGCGCCTCGTCCCTGAAAAGAGTAGTTTAGTTCTACAAAGCGCTCCTTTTCTTCCTTTGACTCGAGTGTCAGCGTGGGGATAGCGCCATCGCTGTTTTGCAGTATAATGTTTGCGAATTTTCTCTTGATCGAGGCGATCAGCGCTTGCTTGAACTCAGACTGTTCATAGGCGCCGAGTTTCTGCCACTCCTGCTGCAATATCTGGCGCACGAAACGGTCGAGGTCTAATACATCCTTGATGAAAGCTTTAAGTCGCCGGTCTACTTCGGTTTCATCCAGGGTATGCCGTTGCCGATATAGCTCTTCCAATGTTTCGATGTAGCGTGCTACCGTTTGTTCAGCAGTGAGATTATTGTTTGCCGAAGGCATTGCCCTGGCGGCAGAAAAGGCAAAGCAAGGCTTGCTGACCCAGAAAACAATCATAACCAGTAGGACTTGTCCGAAAGCTCGTGTGGATGGCAGGAATCTCAAAAGCACCTCATAAGTTATGTATATCTGTTGAAAAAACAGTTTTCGCAAGATTTAACCTATGCTACTCTCCAAAGAGAATTGAGTTCCAAAGTAGTCACAGTGACCCTGGGGTTGATTTGTAGCAGGCGGGAAAACGCGGTACAGGAGACAGATGAGTTCTTTCTCAGGCAGTCCTTGTTGTCTTCTCTGGTCTAAGTCCCCTGACAATTTTCACACAAAGTCCCGGCGAGGTCCCGATTCTTCATGCGCTTGCGGTAGGCGCGGTAAGCGTCACCGTTCCAGATATCTTTGATCGAATTATCATGGATATTACCGAATACTTCAGTTCGTTCCCAGTCTACACAGCACAGCACCATGTCGCCGTTCCAAAGTATCCAGGCGCGCCAATAGGGGATGGTACAATAATGGGCATATTTCCATTCGGCATCGCTGTCGGCCATCTCACTGGTATCTATGATATCAGGATTGGCACGGTTGTCGAGTTGTCGGCCTTTGAAGCGGATATTACGCTTTCTCCAGAAGTCCTGCGTTGCCTCAAGTTGAGCTTCGACATCTTTTGTTAGAACGGCCCAGACTTCAATATTGGGGTTCTTGGCGCCCATTTCTTCTCTGATCCGCACCAATCTTTCGATGTTTTCGATGACCATTTCAAATTTTGGCCCTTGCATGATATCGTCGTAGATTTTTTTGTCTACGCCGTGCACGCTGAAAACAATGTGCTCCAGGCCGGCTTTGATAAGATTTTCTGCGCGCTCCTCTGTCAGCAAACCACCATTTGTGATGATTTTGGTCTTCGGAAATGGCTTGACGCCACGAATCGAACGAATTATCTCGACGCGTTCGTGCAAGTTCTTGTCCACCAGTGGATCGTTCTGCAAATAGGGGCTGAGCACCTTTACATTATTGCGGACAGACTCTTCCACAATGCGTTCAAACGTGGCGTTATCCATCCTGCCCTTTATCTGATTTTGCTCACGACCCATCGGACAAAAAACGCAGCGGGCATTGCACCCGTATTGCGTCTGAACTTGAATGATCTGCGGAAACGATGGCGTGAAATTCGTGAAATAGTAATACTTCATATATTCCATGAATGGCACAGAAGCTGCCGAAGGTCCCGCCGGCATGAACTTCTGTTTCAGCTTCCTGAGGTTCCGCTTAACTGCAAACTTGCTTGATGTGTCGATTAGCATATGATATATCACCAACTTTTGTGCTTATTTGCTATGTACGACTTCTTGCTATGAATCTCTTCATTGTATCTTTGAATTGAAACGCACTGTCCTTTGTAAGCAATACAGTGACCGAGATCGGCATGCCAATTACGATAATACTCAGAAAGAACATGAGCATCGAGTAGAAGAAAGTAATATTGCCGGTGAGCATGATGAGCATGGCAGCAAATGAAAACAGGTCTCGCCGGCCAAAATGGTGAATCAAGCCGAAAAGCTTCAGGTACCACACGTTTTGCGAAGAATGATTTAAAGAGGCGATACCTTTATCAAGGGATCGCAAACTCGATGAACCCTGACGTTTCACATATATGCGCGCCATGTTAAGTGCGAAAAGCAACCCAAGCACCATGACGCCGGTGGCCCAAAAAACCGCAGAGTTCCCGGTAGCATTAAAGACACCGATGGTAATACCGAGCACGAAGCTCATATAGGAAAGGTGGTCAGTTATCGTGTCTACCAGAGCTCCTTTGTTGGAGTCTTTCATTTTCACGACTGCAACTTCACCATCACAGCCATCGAGGATGGAGGCCAATTGAAAAAGAATGCCGCCGATGATCGTGGTGGCCGGCTTGCCCATCGATACCAGCCATGCAATAAAAAACGAAAAACACAGATTGAAAATCGATATCTGATTCGGCGTAACCGGTGTTTTCAGGAGGAATCTGGTAATCCGATTCGAGATTCGCCGGTTGATGGTTCTGGCGATGATACCATCCCCTTTCGAGCGTGTCGAGCGCAGCAACAGGCGCTCAGCATAACGCGCATCCGGAATCGTATCCACATCCTGCCAGAAGTGGTCGCCGATGTCGTAGGTGCGCATTCTACCGGATTCCGCCAGCACACGAACGCCACCTGAAAGAGAGTAATCACCATTTTCCTGGCTTTGTCGTAACGCCTCAAACAAATCCGGCGTGCAGACAAAGACGCCTATGTCGATGGCATTGAAATCTGTCAAACTTTTGCCGAGATTGACGAGCCGATTGTTTTCGGTTCGCACTTTCGTAGCATCGTCAAGATTCGGAATGCGCGTCAGGTTGTAATCAACACAAAGCATGCCGCCATCGTTCTGGAGGTCAGTGTTGTCAATTCTTGTCAGGATTTTGTAGTCAAAAATGTGGTCCGACATGCAAAGCAAGAATTTGCCATGCACATAGCGCTCTGCTTTGAGGACGGAGAGACCATTGGGTTTGCGCCAGTCGAGATTGCGTACCCATGTGATTTTCACCCCAAGTTTGCGTGCATTGATGGTCTTGCGAATACGCGCGGCCTGATAACCAATGACAATCACAAATTCCGTGATGCCGATCTTCTTGGCTGACAAGATAACGCGCTCGAGAAGATGAACACCACCTACCTTCACCAGTGGCTTTGGTCTGCCGTTTTGATAACCTTGCAGACGGCTTCCGTTTCCGGCAGCGATGATAACAGCTTTCGTAATTGGCCCGCTGCCCCGGCTTCCGAAAAGCTCTGTTTTTAGTTCTGTTTTTAGCAAGGCGGGATCTGCCGTGGGCAGATGTGCAGAGTGCGCACTATTTCCTCGCGGATTGAATCCCATTATTTTCTCCACTCCGGTAATTATGAGAAATCAAAAAAGGTGGGCAAAAAACCTCCACCCGACCGTTTCATCTGATAGTCTGTACTGCCACATTTGGTAAATTCAAGCCGACAATATACAAAATCCTGTGATGCATGTCAAGCAAATCCCTGGATCGCAGGAAAATAGCAAGCAACCGATCCGATACCGGCACAATTTATTGTTTTCATTAAACATGAAGCGCCAAACAGATGCCAACAAATTACATGCCGACCAGACAAGGTTAAGCACAATGCTACAGAACGGTAACATTTCCGCCCATCCCGAACGACTCTGCGCAAGGTCTGAATACGATTATCAACTTATGGAGAATCCTGCCTGAAAACACAAGTTAAAGGTCTGATTCTCTGAGGAGGGCCTTGAGTGCCCGGGGAACAGATTTCAATTTGCGCCAAATGCCGGGAGCATGCAAGAAATCTACAAAAGCGCGGAAATCATTTACGACATGCTTGTCGTATTTAAACCACCAGACGTCACGTCTTGCGAGCGGTGCAAAAAAGGCGTCCAACAAAGTGCGTACGATTTTGCGCTCACTACTTATGTATTTCGGGTGCACCATCTCAAGAAGTCCCCACGGCCCATGACTCACACCAATGCCGCTGTGCTTATAAGCTGTATAGGGCGCTTCAAACTGGGCAAGATGTGTCAGTACTTCGTTCACCAAAACCGCGCCAGCCTGTATTTCTGATGCAAGCTTTTCGCCGTGTTTGTTGTCTCGGGTCCAGACACTGGCCGAGAGTCCAAACTCAGAATTATTCGCCAGAGCAATCGCTTCACGCTCGGAATTGAACGGCGTGACTGACACGACCGGGCCGAAAATTTCCTCATTGGTAATGCGCATAGAGGCGTCAATTTCTGTCAGCACCGTCGGCTCAAAAAAGAACGTGCCATTTTCTCGCCGCGGCTGCCCCCCGATGCGAAGCTCAGCCCCCTTCATGAGCGCGTCTTCAACGAGGGATTGCACTTTGTCAAATTGGTCCTGGTTATTCAGGCTAGCAATTTCGCCATCACTTAGATCGTCGAAACTGGGACGGAGGCGTCCTACTTTCTCCACCAATTTCGTCACGAAAGCCTCGAAAATGTTGGCGTGGACATAGAGCCTTTCGATGGAGACGCAAGTCTGCCCGGCGTTGCAAAACGCGCCCCACACTGCGGCATTGGCGGCGCGCTCGAGATCTGCATCTTCGAGAACCACCATCGGATCACTGCCACCGAGCTCCATATTGACCGGCCTCAGATGCTCGGCAGCGGACTGATAAATCCTCCTGCCAACGCTGGTGCTGCCGGTGAAGAACACTTTGTCGATCTGGGCCGCAACCAATGCACGGCCCACATCTGCGAAACCTGTCAAGATAGTCAGGACGTTTTGTGGCAGAAAGGCTTTACTGAAGATTTCTGCGATTTTTAGACCTGTTAACGTTGTGTTTTCCGATGGTTTGTGGATGACGACGTTGCCGGACAGGAGCGCAGGTATGATATGCTGCATCCCAAGGAGCAACGGATAATTCCATGGCGTAATCACGGCAATCACACCGAGGGGTTCATAGCGAACATATCCTTTGCGCACTTTAAGCAAGGGATTGGAGGCGCCCACTGCCTGCTTCTTCAGGATGCGGCCGGCGTGTTTGAGATGATATTTGAAACAGTCGAGAGTAGGCAGAATTTCGCTGGAATATGCTTCGGCGAGCGGCTTGCCGGTTTCCTGCGCTATCAGCAGCGCTATCTCGTCACGCGCCTCATTGAACCGGCGGTACGCTGACTTCATTACCTCGCGCCGGGTTTTGAAACTCAACGCTGACCAATCCTGCCACGCATTCCGGGCCTTCGCTACCAGATTTGGCACATCCTCCGGCAGATGCGGAACAAACTCGCCCACCGAGCGGCCCGAACGCGGATCGACAGAGTTAACGCTATTCGCCCGATTTTCTGTAGTTGAAGGCTGAGTCAAACCCATGGATGCCTCCACTCTTGTATCACTTCAATTGCAGGAACTTGACCATCTCGTCATCCAGGAACTTGCTATGCTCATCATTGAGCGGGTCAAGTCGGTATTCGTTCATGAGCATAAGCTGCTGGCTCACCCACGCCTGCCAGCATTCTGAGCATGTCTGGCTCAGAACTTTCTCGCCTAATTCACCGGGCAACGGCGCCTCACCTAAAGCCGGCTTTTCCTTGCCACATCTTGAACAAACTACATCTGCCATAATCTATACTCCTGATATTTCTGATTTGGTTAGTTAAGAAGAAAATCACAAAAGATCAACTCTTTCAGCGCCAGAGAAATGATCGCTTTGTTTCATCCTGGAACAGTGTCATGAAACGAACGCTATTTTTTGCGAAAAGCACAACATATTGCGATCCAGGTTTCTTGCCTGAATTTGTCTTAATTGACACTTAAACAACCACTTAGTCCAACTAAACAATGTTATGCTACTGTCTTAATTTAATTGGCACGATAGTTGATAATGAATAGACAAACGTTTTCAAAAAAAAATGCAAGACCTTGATGACCTTGCATCTGACATAGTAAAGATTGATTTCCAAGTTCTCCATCCACCCCTCCTTTCCCTAAACGGCGGAACTAAGTTCCGCCGTTTTTGGTTTACAAGCCTTCTGTCTCTCCACTCCCCGCGGCAGCACTTCAGCGGCTCTCCGTAATCCGAATTCCGCCATTTGTGGTGCGCAAAACAATACGGCCGCCGCCGCCATTGATCTCGCCGCGCAGCCGCTTTTTACCAAACTCACCCTGGACCGTTATGGGAAAATCGGTTTTGATGCGGCCATTGGTTGTCTTAGCCTCAATATCAGCGCGGAGATCCGGCGGAAATGCCACATCAATGCTGCCGTTGGTCGTTTTGAAATACATGTTCTGGTCACTGTCAAACTTAAGCAGCTCAGCATCGATAGCGCCGTTGGTCGTTTTGGCCTCAACTGCTCCTCCTGAGCGCATGATATGAATGCTACCATTGGTAGTGTGTGCCTGAATTCTGCCACTGACTTCATTTATTCTGATCTTACCGTTGACAGAATCCAGATATAGGTCCAATTTGTGCGGGACCGTCAGCCGGTAGGCCACAGAAACACTCGTGTTGCGACCAAAAAGAAAGCTGAGAAATCCGTTGTCCGAGGCAGGATACGCTGTCTCAACTCTCAGAAAATCGTCACTGTGTTCTATTTTGATACGCACGCGTTGCATCATTTCCCTGGCCTCATCCGGGGAGCCTGCCCTGACGGTCTTTTCCGCAAATATGAGGACTTCATCCTTATCCCACGACTCAACCAAAATCTCGCCATTTGTGTTTTCGAGAATCACCTCACCGCCAGCTTTGAGCGCGAAACTCTTTTCCTCCGTTTCGCGATACGTATCTGCCGATACCAGAGTGGGCAGAACAAACAGCACACTCATCAGGATTAGCTTAAAACGATACATTGTCATGCTCCTTATGTTGCGGTTCACAACCGGGTGCGGCTGTTTTGAAGCGTGTGATTATTTCATCGATGTTGCGATTTTCACTTGTACCGGTGTTAGTCAGAGGTATTCAATCCTTTCTTAGCACGATGTGGCCGTCATCGGTTGTGGCAGTTAAGCGCGCGGTCTCCTGTCCGACTTTGCCTCTGAGCCTTTGACCGCCGGAGCCCCATTCCTCCATTGTGAGTGGAAAGTCCGACCGGACTCGCCCATCCGAGCTGGTTAGATCGAGGGAGATATTGCTGTTCTCGGCCAGAAGTATTGTGATATCGCCTTCATCTGTAGACAGTCGGTAGCGCCCGTCTCGCAATATCTGCAGGCCAACTTCAATATCTCCGTCATCGGAAGTGATTCTGCAATCACGCGTGCGCAGTTGTTTGAGAATCATGCCGCCTTCATCGCTTTCAATCTCAAGCGTACTGAATTCACAATAGTCAAATCGCACGAGGCCCTCGTCCACAAACAAATCCATCCTGGAGTTCTCGCCACGGATATTTCTGCATTCGGTATCTCCTTCGTCAATCCGGATCCTGACGTCCACATTTTCGAGATCGCTGAGTAAAAGATTGCCCTCGTCTATTTCAAGATCGAGGCGCCCGGACACGTGGTCAATTTGCACATCGCCTTCATCACTTTCGATTTTTAAATTGATTTCTCGGGGAACGACCAAATCAAAATCGATGCGATAGCGCGGGTGGTCACGCCAGGTCTGAGAGTTAAAAAGATCGGAGAGCCGAAAAGAATTGCCGTGATGCAGATCGATTTCCTTGATATAAAGGTCGTCATCATAGTGGTCTGTTTTGACTTGCAAATCCCGCAACAACTCCTCTGCCCGACTACGGTCGTGCTCCCAGACGATTTTGGTAACCTTGAGGTAGACTTCATTTTTGTCCCATGCCTTTACCGTCACGCTGCCGTCGTCACAGATAAGCGTCACCCGTCCGCCGGGCTGCATCGTGAAAGAAAATTCTTCCTCGTCACGCATTTCGCCGGCCTTTACCACACTGCAAGCGGCCGCCATACCAAGCATACAAATCAACAGATACATTCTCATGGTCGCACCCATTACTTTAATAAAGAATTAACTCACCCAGACCGGGACTTATGTTTAAGGCAACGGTCCGATCAGCACCATCATAGTCTTTGCTGTAAAAATGTGGACCGCGCTTCAGATAGCCAGAAGGTGGTTCAAAGTTCGTCAAAAACATGAACTTTGCAACCTTCAGCCTGACGCCAGCGTCCCGGGGTAGCCTGATACTGGTCTCGCCGATATCGAGGTCGAGTTCAGCGCGGGCCTCAGCAAGCAGCAACCCTGTAAAATCGACATCCAGTTCACCGATGCCGCCGTCAATTTTAACGTACTTAAAGCGGGCATTGCCCAGCCTGCGAATGTCGGTCTTACCGATCCTGGTATTGATCTCAGCATATTCCATTTCGAGCTGGTTCGGTTTGGAAAAATCCAGTCTTACCTTGCCAGCCCAGATGCTCAATGCCAAGTTCTTCAGGGCGAGACCGCCCAGATCGATATCGATCTCGCCGGCTTTTACCTGCGCCTTCAACCTTAGTTTTGCTTCCAGCGGCAGCTCGACGCGCACTTCTGCATCTACATCTTCGGAATCTCCGCTCCAATTGTGCAGATCGAATTCAAGGCGCAAGAAACGTCGATTCTTATCAAAATCAGCGTCAACATGATAATCTCCATCACTGTGGTCAATACTCGCCCTTACTTCACGACCGTCACATGGCAAGACGATGAGCCTGCCGGCATCCATATCCAGACTGATTTCGTAGACGCCTTCACCGGACAGCGCAAAAGACTTTTGCAAATGTTCACCATCGTGATTCTGTGCAGATGCGGAGCGTGGTGGGTTCGAAAATACGAGGACGCTGAAGAACACGCACCAGCCGAATGTTCGCGAGTACATATTTCCTCCTGTGCAACCTATCAAAATGGCTCGCCATACTTCAACTATTTGACAGGTCACTGTATTTATTGTTGCGTTCGAGGAAAGAATTTGAGGCTTGGTTAAGTCAATAACTCCAATAAAAACTATGGCCTTTGATTACGAAGTCGATCCAGTAAAAGTTGCATATCCTGCGGAAGATCAGAATCGAATTGCATAGCTTCATCGGTGATAGGGTGACTAAAGCCGAGGACTTTTGCGTGCAGCGCCTGCCTTGGCATGATATCCAGAAGTTCAGCGGCCGTTTGTGTGTCAGATCTGCTTAAAGCTGCCATTTGTCTGCTGCGGCCGCCATACTCATAGTCGCCGAAGACGGGATGGCCAAGAAAGGACAGGTGGACGCGGATCTGGTGCGTGCGTCCGGTTTCGAGCTTCAGTTCGACCAGAGAATGATTCCTGAAAGTATCCAGCACCCGATAATTGGTTATGGCCAATTTTCCTTGAGGCTGAATGGTCATTCGTTTGCGGTTTTTCGGACTGCGCGCGATTTTGGTCTCTATCCGGCCCGACCGCTTGCGGAACCTGTGCCAAACAATCGCCCAGTACAAGCGCTCAGTTGTTTTGGCTTTGAACTGAGCAGACAGATGATGATGCGCATGGTCGTTCTTAGCGACCACCATGATTCCGGAGGTGTCTTTATCAAGGCGATGCACAATACCGGGGCGCTGTCGACCGCCTACTGCTGACAAATCACCACAATAGTGAAGCAGCGCATTCACCAGGGTGCCCGTATAGTTGGCGAAGGCCGGGTGCACAACCATTCCCGCTTGTTTGTTCAGGACCAGCAAATGTTCATCTTCGTACAGGATGTGCAGTGGGATAGCCTCTGGCAGGATATCCACTTTCCCTGGCTTTGGAATGCAGACATCGATTTTCTGCCGGGGTCTCACGATGTGGCTGGCTTTGGCAGGCACATCATCCACAAGCACGAGACCCTCGGCAATCGCCTTTTGCAGGCGCGCCCGCGAGTACTGGCCAATGAATCGGCTGAGAAACTTATCCAGTCTTTCCTTCGTCTGGTTCGGGGGCACAACTATTTCAAAGAGGTTTTCGTGCTCTTCTTGCATGATTCAGCAGAATAATTCTCGTTTGAAGAAATGATGGGATGGCGGGAACAGGTGTTTCAGATAACGATTTTCTCACCTTCGTCAAGCTCCTGAGGCGCGCGATCGAACACGATCATAGTGATCAACATCAGCATGCCGATGGTAACGGCGCAGTCCGCGATATTGAATATGGGCCAGTTGATTCCGCCAAGGCGGATGTCGATAAAATCTACAACCTTTCCATAAAGAAACCGGTCGATCAAATTGCCGATGGCGCCGCCCAGGATCAGGGTAAGAGATATGCGCAGTTGCAGCTTTTCGGTCCGGGCGCGAACAATGTAGATGAAGATGACGATTGTGGCGAATAGTGCGAACAGGGTGAAAAAGGTCTGGCCCCCGAATTCGATTCCGAAGGCCATCCCGGGATTCTCAATATAGGTAAGACGAACCCACTCGCCAAATATCTTGTACGGTTTGCCATAGTCAAGATAGAATCTGACGAGCACTTTGGAAATTTGGTCTACTATTATGATAATAATAGACAGGATCAGGACTCTCAATAGGCGATTCTATCTTTTTTCTGCCTTTTCCTTGCAAGGCACACAACGGGTTGCGGTCGGTACAGCGAGCAGCCTTTCTCTTGGGATCGGCTTCTGGCAGTCCGGACAAATGCCATAGGTGCCGTTGTCAATTCTCTCCAAAGCTTGTTCAATGTGTGCGAGGTACTTGCCTTCACGTGAGGCAAGGAAGAAGGCTTTTTCCCGCTCCATGTTGTCGGTACCAACATCTGCCATATGAAACGAATAGGCAGAATTTTCGCCGGAGGACTCATTGAGCGTGTTGGCAGCGTCACGGTCCTTGAATTGTCCCAAATCCTTGAGCAACTCGTTTCGGCGCTCCAGAAGTAGTTGCTTATACTCGTCCAGCTCTTCAGACTTCATTATAACAGACCTCCTAAGTACAAAATGTGTCCTTGTTTAGACCCTCCGGGCCAGGTGCTTAACTTAACTGCTACTCACTTTTCTTATACCGATCACAGCTTTACAGCCATTGATCTCCCACTCTTCCTTTATCTGGGCCAGGGCCAGGTCCCGGGTTATCGTATTCGCCAGAGTTTCGTTACGAACATAGTCGGCCTGGGCTTCAATCGCTTTTTGAAGCTCAGCATCAGACTCGCAGTAAATATCAATCCGGTCAACAACATCAAACCCGGCGTTCTTTCGCATGTTCTGAACGCGATTCACAAACTCGCGCGCCAGGCCTTCGAGCTTGAGCGCATCAGTGATGCGGATATCAAGGGCTACAGTCAGGCCGTTCTCACTGTGCACTGCCAGTCCTTCGGCGCTCTCGGAGCGAATTTCGACATCCTGCGGCAAGACTTTAAATTTTTGTCCGTTTTGCTCAAATTCGAAATTGCCATCAGCAACGAGACGGTTGATTTCACCGTCGCCCCATTTTCTGATGGCGTCTGCCACCAGATTTGCCTGTTTGCCAAAACGCGGGCCGAGCTGCTTAAACTGAGGCAACGCCTTCTTTGAGGTTAGCTCATCAACCCTGTCGACAAACTCCACGCGCTTGATATTGAGCTCTTCCAAAATCAGGCCGGACATGCCGGATATACGCTTTCGCACCTGCTCTTCGGGCGCAACAACGATGATGCGCTGCAGCGGCTGCCGAACTTTGATCGCGGTTTCATTCCGAATCGCTCTGCCGATGAACACGACCTGACGCACGAGATTCATTCTCTCGACGAGCTCTGTGTCGTGATATTTGTGCTCTGCAGCATCGGGCCGCGGCCGGTAATCAAGATGGACGCTTTCGAGCGCCCCATCGGTTTCCTTCGTCAGATTGAGGTAAATCTCATCTGCGAGAAAAGGTGCATACGGGGCCATCAGCCTGGCGATAGTCAGCAGCACTTCATAAAGCGTCTCATAGGCAGCCTGCTTGTCGCGTCCCATCTCCGATTTCCAGAATCGCCGCCGGCATCTGCGTACGTACCAGTTTGACAGATCATCAATAACGAAATATGAGATCGCGCGCGCTGCCTTGGTCAGATCGTAACGCGCAAACTGCACGTCAACCTGCTTGACCAGCGCATTGAGCGAACTGACCAGCCATCTGTCTATCTCCGGTCTGTCCTGCACCGGCACTTCAGAGCGTTTGTACACGAAGTTATCGATATTGGCGTAGATAGCAAAAAAGGAGTAGACATTGACCAGGGTTCCAAAAAACTTGCGCACCACTTCCTTTACACCTTCCGGATCGAAACGGGTCGGCACCCAGGGTGGGCTGACGGTCAGCAGATACCACCGCAACGCATCAGCGCCGTACTGGTCCAGAATGGTATTCGGGTCTACGGTGTTGCCGATGGATTTGGACATCTTCTTGCCAAATTTGTCCAGGATCAAATCGATAGAAACACAGGTCTTGTAGGCCGGTTGGTCAAACAGCATGGTGGCAATGGCGAGTAAAGAATAAAACCAGCCCCGCGTCTGATCCACACCTTCGGAGATAAAATCGGCGGGGAATGAGCGTTCGAAAATCTCTTTGTTCTCAAAAGGATAATGCCATTGTGCAACCGGCATGCTGCCCGAATCAAACCAGACATCGATCACTTCCGGCACGCGTGACATGGCACCGCCACACTGGTCGCAGGCAAAGGTGATTTCATCGATATAGGGTTTGTGCAGATCGGCGATTTCTTGAATTTGAGCTCGTTCTTGCAATTCCTGCACACTGCCGATACAGTGGCCGTGGCCGCATTGCTGACAAAGCCAAATCGGAAGCGGCGTTCCCCAGTATCGGTCTCTGGAAAGAGACCAGTCAACGTTGTTTTCCAACCATTCACCAAACCTGCCTTCGCCGATTTCCCGCGGAAACCATGCAATCGTCTTATTGTGGTGAATCAAACGGTCCTTTACCGAAGTAGTACGGATGAACCACGATTTCATGGCGTAATAAAGCAGAGGCGAAGTACAGCGCCAGCAGTGAGGGTAGCTATGAAGATAGGTTTCGGCTTTGTACAGCCGGTTTCGGTTTTGCAGATCGGCAACGATTTCGGGATCAGCAGC
>CAZVSL010000126.1:0-10122 GCA_964629935.1 uncultured Calditrichaceae bacterium
ATGGTGTGCACCGCCCAACGGCTCCTCAATGGCGTCATCGATAACGCCCTGCTCCAGCAAGTCCGGCGCTGTCAATTTCATGGCTTCGGCAGCCTGCTCAGACTTGGTGCTGTCACGCCACAAAATGGCAGCGCAACCCTCCGGCGAAATAACCGAATACCAGGTGTTTTCCATCATCAGCACGCAATCGCCCACGCCAATACCGAGAGCGCCGCCTGATGCGCCTTCGCCAATAACGACAACAATGATAGGCACCCGCAATTGCGACATCTCGAAAAGATTGCGGGCAATCGCCTCCGCCTGCCCACGCTCTTCCGCGCCAATTCCGGGAAACGCGCCTGGCGTATCGATAAGACAAACGACCGGACGCTTAAATTTTTCTGCCAGACGCATGACGCGCAGCGCTTTGCGGTAGCCTTCCGGGTGTGGCATGCCAAAATTGCGGTGTAGTTTCTGTTTTGTCGTGCGTCCCTTCTGGTGCCCGATGATCGCCACTTTGCAATTATCGATCTTAGCGATGCCGGCAATGATCGCCGGGTCATCGCCAAAGGCGCGGTCGCCATGCAACTCCACAAAACTGCTGGTCATGCGCTCGATGTAATCGCGTGTGTAAGGCCGGTGCGGGTGGCGCGCAAGCTGCAAACGTTGCCAGCGGGTTAGCTTGGAATAGATATCTGCCCGCAGCTTGTTTGCCTTCTGCTCAAGCTTTTCGATTTCCTCCGAGATCTCGACTTTCTCGTTCTCAGAATACTCCCTCATCTCACGAATGCGTCGCTCCAGCTCGACGATTGGTTTTTCGAACTCTAAGACATATTCGTTCATATCATGTTCAGATCTTAAATGTCGCCTTAAAAATGATTTCCAGGTCTAACAAAGGTGAATAGTTCTTCAGGTAGTAAATTTCATATTTTTGTTTATCTTCATCGGATAAGGCTTTTCGGCTGTTAACCTGAACCAGACCGGTCAGGCCGGGCTTTATCTCGATGTTGGTTGCAGCCCTGGTTCCGGCGCCGTTGTCAACCTCTTGTATTTCAGAACCGACGAAACTGAGATCGCCCTTAAAAATTGCGAACAGATAGGGCAGCCGGTCGAATGTCGATTCCGGGGACTTGCCAAAGTGATAAATCTTGCACGGCCCATGCAAGCCCATGATGGTGCGGGCTGCCAGATTCGCGGAAGATAAGTATTTTTTTACAAAAATCAAAGGAAGAGTTAGCAACAAGACCGTGCCGGACAGGCAGATATCGAATATGCGCTTGACCACGCGGTAGCGCGCCTGGTGCAGCTTGTAATCTATTTCCAAAAGCGGCACATCTTCGATGCGGTCGATGGATGCCTTGCCAATGATGACATCGAGATTGCTGGGGATGAGCTTGAAGTTCACCCGTTGTTTGCCAGCTCTGGCAATGATGGCGAGAATCTGATCATAAGCCAGTTGGTGGGTGGAAAAGATCACTTCCTGAATCTGGTGGGCATCGATGATGTCATTGAGATCGTTTACCTCGCCCAGTACTTTGACGCCGCTTAACACCTGCCCGGTGTACAGACCGCTGGTGCTAACGAGGCCGGTGATGTCATAACCGCTGTCAACCTGTGAGTTCAGCTTCTGAATCAGCTTTTGCCCGGATTCCAGGTCGCCAACGATAAGCGTGTTGCGCGCAAGCAGGGTCTTGCCCAGCGTGCCTTTGAATGGCAGCAACCGCTTGCGCGCCAGGATTTTAAAAATGAGGCGCCAGCCGGGAATAACAAAAAAAGCGAAAGCGCTGCTTATGAGCACGACTGCGCGAGAAAAGGCGTATTGCTTAAAAAAGAAGGTGAGGCTGGCGTTAACAAAAAAACCGACGAGGATCGCCAAACCTGCTTTTGACGATGAAAACTTGTTCTGGCCGTAGCCGCCGCACAGCACCAAAGAAACCATCCACACCAAAGAGTAAGCCGCCATGACGGGCATGAATTGCTCGATTCTTTCCAGGTCCCCGAAACGCAAATATATACCGGCCACGATGCTGGCACAAAGAAAGAGCAAATCGGTGAGCGGCGAAGCGAGCATGCGAATAATATTGCCGGAAAAGGCAACTCCCGCCCGCATCCAAATAGCGAGCCAGAGAATCCAGTACGGCACACGCACATAACGATTGTTGAAGTGCTTTTGCGCAAACAATTGCATCGCCTGGTAGAACACCCGCAGGTTGTCAAAGTGGGCCTTCTTCGAGCTTTCACCTTTAAAGTGAATAATCTGGGTTCCGGGATAATACATCACTTTCCAGCGGCTCTGGCCGATGCGATAGCACCAGTCCAGGTCTTCGCCGTACATGAAAAAAGATTCATCCAGCAAGCCAACTTCCTGTAACGTCTCGCGCCGAACCATCATGAAAGAGCCGGAAATTGCCTCCACTTCGCAAGTCTCATCCGGATCGAGGTATGTCAGATTATACCGCCCAAAAAGCCTGCTTTTCGAAAACAGCCGACTCAGGCCGCTGAGTTTGGTGAAAGCCACCCACGGCGTCGGAAAGCTGCGGCGGCAGGCCAATTGCAGCGAGCCATCCGGATTCAGAATCTTGCAGCCCACCATGCCCGCCTCAGGATGACTGCGAAAAAAGCGTAGCATCTCCTGCAGGGTATCTTCCTGCACGATGGTATCCGGATTGAGCAGCAGAATATACCGCGCCCGCGCCTGTCTGATGCCCTGGTTGGATGCCCTGGCAAACCCGAGATTCTTCTGGTTCGCGATGATCACAACCTCAGGGAAACGCTGGCGCAAAAGCGCAAGGCTGCCATCGGATGAAGCGTTGTCGACGACGATGACCTCAGCTTTGATGCCGGAGAGCGCTTTCTGCACGGATACCAGCGTCTGCTCCAGGAACTCCTTGACATTGAAATTGACAATAACTACGGAGAGTTCAAGCAAACCAGTCTTTGCAGTTGCTGTCTGGCCGCGGCCGGTCATAGTGATCTGTTGCGAATCCCGCGCCATGCCTCACTCCTTCAGGAGTTTGAGTTGATACAAGATGCTCAGCAAGCGCAGCTTCCATACCATCCAGGTTGCCTCGCGCATGACTTTGTAGTTCATCTTCGACGAGCCCCTGGTTCTGTCGATGAAAATGATCGGATGCTCTGCGATTTTGAAATTACGCCGCCACGCTTTATACGCCATCTCTATTTGAAAGGAGTAGCCGTCGCTTGAAATGCGATTCAAATTGATGCTTTCCAGCACACATCTGCGAAAACATTTGAAGCCGCTGGTGCAATCGTGAATCGGCATTCGGGTGACGAGTCGCGTATAGAAGTTGGCAATCAGACTGATGAGCAGGCGCGAGAACGGCCAGTTGACCACGTTTACGCCGGTCAGATAGCGCGATCCGATCACCAGATCGTATGACTTCGCTTTTTCGAGCATTTTAGGTACTTCTTTGGGATCGTGCGAGTGGTCTGCATCCATTTCGAATATAAAGTCGTAGCCGTTCTCTATCGCGTATTTGAACCCTTCGACATAGGCTGTACCCAGACCAAGTTTTGCTTTCCGGCGCAGCAGCTTGATGCGCATATCATTTTTACCCAGGTTCGCCACGAGCTCTCCGGTGCCGTCAGGAGAATTATCATCAACAACAAGAACTGAAAGATTCGGGATATTGAGCGCGATGAGTTGTCTTATCAGACTTTCAATGTTTTCGACTTCATTGTAAGTCGGTATGATGACAAGTGTTTTCTCCATTCAGATGGGGTCTTTCCTTTCCCACAGGTGTGTCATTGTATCACCACTATACTTTGGCCGCGCCACTTTGTTTGCAGTCACTTCACGCGGCAAGCTGTTGCTTGAGTTTCTTCAATCCATCCTCGATGCCGCTTAGCCTGACACCCACATCCTTGTGGAGCTTGCTCAGGTCAAAGCTGGACTTGAACGGCCGCGGCGCCTTTTGATTGAGCTCGCTGGAATTCGTACGCTGGATCAGTGAGCGGTCAAACCCGAACACGTCGGCCAATTTGAGAGCAAAGTTATAGCGATTGACACACTCGGGACCAGCCACGTGATACAAACCAGTTTTGTTTTTCTCGATAATTTCGCGTGTGGCCATGGCCAGATCATCGGCAAGGGTTGGATGGCCATACTGGTCATCGACGATTTTGACGGGCTCACCCTTACGGAGTTTCTCTACCAGCCAGGTCGCAAAATTGGGGCGGATATCGCGGCCGGCGCCGTACAATATCATGGTCCGGAGAATCGCATAGTCGGCTCTGCTGCCCATGACCGCATTCTCGCTGGCGAGCTTGGACCTGCCATAATAGCCAAGTGGATTGGGCGTCGATTCCTCACTGTAATTTCCTTCCACACCATCGAAGACATAATCCGTTGAAATATGGACGAGCACCGCAGCCACGGTCCTGGCAGCGTGCGCCAGATTCTCAGTGCCGATGACGTTGACGCGCCAGCACGTTTCCTTATCTTCCTCACTGCCGTCTACATCCGTATATGCTGCTGCATTGACAATATAATGCGGCTCGAAGTCTTTCACGACTGACGTTATATCTTTGCGCCGGGTGATATCACATTCCAGGTACTCGTAGTCCGGGAAGGATACCACCGGCTCGGGCGTGATGCCAACCCCCCGCACTTCATAATCGCCATGGAAGGTTTCAACCAGTTTTTGCCCCAGCAAACCATTGGCGCCCGCAATAAGGATCTTCTTTTTTAGTAGTCTCAAATTCGCCATAATCACCTATCATCATATTTGCATAAAATAAAACAGAGATCATCATAATTCCATCATCTAAATTACATCGGATGAACGTAATATGCAAATAAAACAAGCCCCTTAGACATGACGCACCAGCTTATTGATTTCGTTGATCCTGGAGCTCCCCATGAAGGTACAGTTCGCCGCTGCCACGCGATGCGCAAAAGCGGTTGCTTCCAGCTCGCTGGCGCCGGAAAGCACGCTAACAACATAAGCCGCCTCGAAAGCATCGCCACAACCAATGATATCTACCACATCCCGGACGTCTACGCCCGGCACGTGCGCCAGGCGGGCGCCTTCGGCACGGCAATAGCCCAATATCGAACCTTCATCAGCGAGGGTGATGTGGCAAACGGAGGGCTTCATGTGTAGCACATGTTGTGTAAAATCAAGCAGCGGCAGGCGCTCGCCCTTTGCGGGAAGACCGGCGAGCGTGCGCGCCTCCATTTCATTCAGTTGCAGAACATCTGCCTGATCGACCCAGTCCATCCAGTCATGCGGCCGTCTGTAATAGCGTTTGCCTTCTTTGTCGATGCCGAGCGCGCGGGAATGGAAGTCGAGATAGAGCATGGCTTCGGATGACTCCTGAAACCGGCGCAGTGCAGACAAAGCAACATCCGCGCCGGTGATCAGGTTCACGATTACGGCGTCGGCGTCCGCAAGAACCGCGATCTGCTCAAAGGTGACGGCCGGCATGGGAGTGGTTGTGATCTCATCGCGTTCCTGTGGCGCGGTATAGTGCAATTGCACCTGCGTGTTGTCGCGCGCGACTCGTCTCATGCCATCAAAGCGCACGTTGCTATAGCCGGAAAGTCGTGCCATCACCTCATCATAGAAGTCAGCGCCCAGATTGCAGACCGGCCAAATCTCGGTGTTTTCATCCACCAGATTGGCCAGATAAGAAACGGTGAAAAAGATGCCGCCAATGCTGCTCGTTTCTTGCCCGCGCCACGGGAAAATGCGATCGCGTATGAATGTTCCGATTACGCCTATCTTCATCAGGTCAGTTATAGGGATAGAAAATGTAAAAAAGAAGTGACAATGCGGCGAGAACCCAAAGGCCGGGTGATATCTCATCCTGGCGGCCGGCTGCAACTTTGAAAAAAGGATAGAACACAAACCCGGCCGTGATTCCGACGCCAATATTGAACGTGAAGCTCATCAGCACAACCACTGCCAGCGCCGGGAAAAGCTCGGTCAAATCATCCAGTTTGATGTTGGTAATGGGCGTCAACATCAAAAATCCCACCACAACCAGGGCGGGCCCGTACGCATGCGGCGGCACAGCAGTGAGGAATGGGGCGAAAAACAGGGCGCAGAGAAACAGCACAGCAACAACCACTGAAGTGAAGCCAGTCCGGCCGCCGGCCTCGATACCGGAGGCAGACTCGATGTACGCGCCTGCTGTTGTCGTGCCTACCAGCGCAGCAAATGTTGTGGCCAGTGCATCCGCCATCATCGGCTTTTCGATCTCCGGCAGGTTGCCTTCTTCATCCAGGAAACCAGCGCGTGATGACACGCCGATGAGCGTGCCCATGGTGTCGACAAACGCCATGACAAAAACAGTCAGTACCACCGCGAAAAAACCCCAGTTAAAAGCGCCGGCCAGGTCAAGCTGCAAAAGAGTCGGCGCCAGACTTGGCGGCGTATCCATCCACTTTGCCGGTGTTTCCGAAATACCGAATGCAAATGACAGAAACGTGGTCAGAAGGATGCCGGCCAGAATGGCGCCGGGTACGCGCCGGATCATCAGTGCAGTGATGAGAAAGAAATTCAAGATAGCCAGCAAGACCGGGCCGCTGGTGACCTCTCCAATCTTTACGGGCGCATCGGGCACGCCAATGGTCACGATGCCGGCGGAATTGAGGCCGATGAACGTCATAAAGAGCCCGATGCCTACGGAAAAGCTATAACGCAAGCCTTCCGGAACAGCAGCCACCAGCCACTGTCGCAGGCGAAGTGCAGTCAGAATAACAAACAGCACGCCGCCAATGAATACCGCTGCCAGCGCCGCCTGCCAGGTGTAACCGAGCACCACGACCACGGTGTAGGCAATAAAGGCATTCTCGCCCATATAGGGGGCGATCGCAAACGGCCGTCTGGCATAAAAAGCCATCAACAGGGTACCGAATGCGGCAGTGAGGATGGTGGCGACCATGGAGGCATCAAATGGTATCCCGGCGGCCTCCAGCACCTTGGGATTGACCACGATGATATAGGACATGGTCAGGAAGGTGGTGATACCGGCGAGGATCTCCTGGCGGTAGTTTGTCCGCTGGCCCTCGAAATCGAAATATGTGCGAATACCTGCTGCCATGCTTTCCGGTTAAATCCTGCAGCCCTGGCGCTTGAATTCTTCGAGTTTCGCCCGGATATCCGAATCGCCCAGGCCAAGGATCTGCGCAGCTAACACTGCGGCATTGGCAGCGCCGGCAGCGCCGATAGCAACCGTGGCTACCGGCACACCTTTGGGCATTTGCACGGTCGAGTAAAGCGCGTCCACACCGTTTAGCTCGGAGCCGGGCATTGGCACGCCGATGATGGGTAAAACCGAGTGCGCGGCCAGAGTTCCGGCCAGATGGGCCGCCATGCCGGCGGCGCCGATAAGAATTTTGTAGCCATTTTTTTCGGCGTTGCGAGCGAATTCAGCCGTGGCATCCGGCGTACGGTGCGCAGACAGGATCATTTCTTTGTAAGAAATGCCAAAGAAATCCAAATGCTTCTTGCAGTCGGCCATAGCCGACCTGTCCGACTTGCTGCCTAGTATGATGGCTACGTTTGCTCCGTCATCTGCCATTTAACTCTCTGCCTCCTGTTGTTCTTTATCGATATCGTGTTTGGTTTTAAACGTGTGCGCCATGACATCGAGCTGTCGTAAAAAAGGCTCCTTTGGTCCGCCAGGAAAGAATACAGCGATATCGATCATATAGATTCGCCCGGACGGTTCATCATAAAAGCTGTAGTTGCGGAGGGGTCCGCCGCCGCCTTTACTCTCGTGAGGGTTCTCCCACAAACCTTTCATCAACAAGGCGGGCCGGCCGTTGAAGTCAACTTCCTCAAAAGTAAGATACTGCTCCTCGTAAACGCGGTCCGGCACGCCATCTTCGGTTTTATAGAACTTTGCGGTCAGCTCGTCCCGTTTGCTCACAGCCCATTCTTTTGTAATGGTCTGTGGCACGGCATCCTCGATCCAATGCACAAACAGCCAACGTTCGCGCCCCGGCAGACTACGTCTCAGCATATAAAAATTCTGGTCTGCGCGGTCGATATTTGTGAAGTAATCGTGTTGAATCCGGAGCGTCCAGCCGTATTTGTCCAGGATTTCCCCGGCCAACTCTTTTTGCTCCATGCGCGCATACATTTGCTCGCGCGTCTGCTCACGGAGCCGTTCTTTTAGCATGCCGTAAAGATGCTCCTGGTTGTCGCGTAATTTCTGCGCCAGCTCTTCGGTTGTATTGCTCGCCAATACCAGCAGCAACTGCCCTTCGGCCCATGGATTTTCTTTAGGGAAGAAGAAAGCCGAGCCTTCGCGCACTTTTTCTTTTACAGCCGGCGCCAACATATTCGTGACTTTGGCGCTAATTTCACCATCTGAGTCCAGAGCGCCGACCAGAGCGAGGTTTTTGCGGGTGGCAAATTCATTAAAACGGTCGGGCGAAATCCATACAACTTCAAAGACTTTCTCGGGCGCCGGAGTATGGATTGTCCGCTCAAAAGTCTCGCGTAAAGCGCCTTCCAGTTCCTCCCAGATGGGCTTGTCGGCAACCACAAACAAATGTGTGCCTTCGCCAAATCCGGGCGGCTTCTCAGCGCAGCCAGCGATCAGCGCGAACATGATGGCCAGGCAAGTCAGGACAGCTTTATTCAAGATTTTCATCTCATTTTCCGGTTTTTTTGATGATATAGAGTACCGATGAGCCGCGGTGCTTCCCGTGCGCAAAAAGCCGCGACGCTGACAAAGCTGACCAGGAAGCCAGAAACAGGCCTCGCACAAGGCGCAACCCGGCAATCACAACGTTAGGCTGCCTGAGCGCCAGCAGCAATTTTTCACTCATCAGGCAATTGTAGTAAGCATCAACAGGCATCTGCTGATACTCGATCAGCCGCAATTGTAATCGTTCACACAACTGTGCAACGGCGGCAGGTGTAAAATGTGACAAATGGCGGGGCGCTTCAAGCGGCACCCAGTTTTCCCCGTAGAAGCGAGCATCCCGGCTGGCAATGTTTGGCATGGCTACTGCCATTATGCCGTCGGGATTCAACAGCGCAGCCGCCTGCATCAACAACTCCTTTGGCCGATGCACGTGCTCCAGCACATGCCACATGGTGATGATATCAAAACTCTTTGCTTCAAATTGACAATCTTCCAGCTCTTGATTCCGCACTTGCCGCAGGCCATAGTGAGTCCGTGCAAATTTCACAGCATTCTCATCCTTCTCAATGCCGGCAACCTGCCACCCGTGCCGGGACATTTCATGCAGAAACTCCCCGGTGCCGCAGCCGATATCCAGCAGCGCACCTGAAGTCCTGAACTTCTGCAATTTTCTGCGCTTGGCGGGCACGGTGAATCGACGTACGAAATCATAGAGCCGGTCCCAAAGACTGCGCGACGATTTTGTCGAAAGGAACGGCTGGTAACCGGCATCCTGGTAGAACTGACCGATACTTGCTGAATCCGGGCGCGGATTGACATAGATGAAGCCACAATCCCTGCATTGTACTATCCGGAAAACCGGCCCGGCTTGCGGACGAAAGCGATCGGGAGCGTGCAAGAAGGGCATTTCTTTGTCGCTGTTGCAGACCGGACAGTTGGTGGTTTCTAAAGACGTGTCCGCGAGTATGCTGTCGGAACCGACAGCCCGGGAAGCGTTCACAGTATCGGTGTCAGGCTTAACGAAAGTCACCGGCTCATTGTGCTCCATTGACTTTGGCGTCGGACTCAGCCCCTTCCTGGGCAGAGGAATCGGTTGCATCCGCGACCATTCTCTGCAGGCTCTCTAACTGTCGCTGCGCATTGGGATCATCGGGTTTTCTGCTTACCCACTTTTCGAGAACCTCAATCCCTTTATCGTACTTTTGGTTCTGGATGTAAAAACTGACCAGCCAGCTATAAGCTTGCTGGAAATCGGGATGTTCTTTCAGCAGCTCCACCATCATGTTTTCCGCTTTGACAGTGTCCTTCAGCTCGAAGGCGTAAGTCTGCGCTATGAACATTTTGTCCATCGGGCGCAGTGTATATCGCTCCGTAATGCGCTCGATCCGCCTTTCCAGCTCCTCAGGTTGACCGGCGTCAGCATAAAGCCGGCCAAAGTTGAGAGAGAGACGGTAGTCACGCAGTGGGATAACATCTTCCGGCATGACTTCTTCCATCTTATCGAGCACTTCGATA
>CAZVSL010000126.1:10132-12851 GCA_964629935.1 uncultured Calditrichaceae bacterium
TTTTCTGATAGTAGTTTGCCAGGCGAACAAATGCCGAACGGTAGTTTTGCAGCAGCCCCATGATGTTACGGTTGTAAAAGACATCCGGATTGTTCAAATTGCGATACTGAAATTTCTCGAACAGGTTTTCCTGCAGCGCCTTATGTGATATGAAATCAGACGGGCCCGGGTAGGGCATGATGCGAAAGGCAAGACCATCCATGCGCAGGTAATTGGGGTTGTCTTTGTTGCCGCCAAGACCAAGCATGTTCGAGCCGGCCACAGTCACTGCAAAATAAATTGGCTGCCGGAAGCGGTTTGTTTCCAGAATATGTGCTATCATCAAATCCTGCACCAGAATCACGGGACGTCCGGAAAAGGTTTTGGAGTGCGCGACCGTGTAGTTAAATCTCGGGTTCTCCGGAATGTCCTCGGGCGTGAGTCCGGAGTTGTCGGCGCCCTTCTCAAGTTCCCGTATGATGATCTCGCGGTCTACCGGCACGGCACGTTTACGCGGCTGCGGCCACTCCTGGGGACGCAGCGACTCTATCTGAGCATCCGATAACTTGATAGGAATGCGGGGTTCCTCATCCCGCAATTGCTTGATATACCAATCCGTATTGAGCAAGCTAAGATTGACGATCCGTACATCGGTGCGGATATTGTAGACATATTGCAGAAACCAGAGCGGAAAGGTGTCATTATCGCCATTGGTAAAAATTATGGCGTCCTGCTCGCACGTTTGCAAGATATTGTACGAATAATCGTAAGCCACATAGTTGCCGGTGCGGTCATGGCTATCATAGTTATAGGTGTAGAGATTGTACGGCACAGCGACGACAAGCGCCAGGATGGCAGCGCCGGCGCCGATACGGCGCAGCAGCCTACTGCGTTTTAGATTATTCAAAACAAACTCCATAAGCGCGCTAGCCCCCATGCCAATCCATAGCGCAAACGCAAAGAAAGAGCCGACGTAAGAATAATCCCTTTCGCGTGGTTGCGGATCTTCCTGGTTCACGTAGATGCTGATGGCGACGCCGGTCATGATAAACAGCACCATTACGACTGACGCCCCCTTCCAGTCTTTGCGGATATGGTAAACCATCCCGATCAACCCCACCAGAAACGGCAGCCCCTTCAGACCATCCAATGATATGATCTCCTCGATATACCCGTCCGGGCCAATGGTATCGCCCTGACCGATAAACTGCCAGCCGAGATAGCGGATGTACATCTTCTTGATCTGGTATTCCCACATAGGCGCACGACGAGTGGTGAGAGGGATATCGCCGTACTGTTCACGGTTGAGGTAGCTCACGAACTTTTCGGTCGTATCCGGGTGGTTCTCGTTGATCGCCGGGTTCATACCGGAACGGATATACAGCATTGTATAGGTAGAGTAACCGACCAGGACCAAGGTAATACCCATCAAAACCAGACTCATGACCCGCTTTTGATGCTTGACAGCATAGGCTGCACCGGCCACGACGGCCAGCACCACCAGACCGAGAAAGGCAAAGGAAAACTCGTGAATAATAAACGGCACACCCTTGACAATGCCGGGGTAAATGAGCGCGAACGTTGCAATCGCAGCCGCGGCCATAGCCAGGAAAGAAACGATGTTGAATTCTCTGGCGCGCTTGTAGTAAAGAATGAGGGCGAGAGAAAACCACGCCAGAATATTGAGCAAATGTACACCGATCGACAGACCGATTAGATACATGATGAGAAGCAGAATTTTGTCCCCGGCCGGTTCATCTGCTTTCTCAACCCAGACCAGCATGAGCCATAAAACCATGGCCGTGAAAAACATCGCCAGAGCATAAACTTCGGCCTCAACGGCATTAAACCAGAACGAATCGGTAAACGCAAATCCCAGGGCGCCGACAACGCCGCCTGTATACACGATCAGCCGTTCCTGCAACGTCTCAGGTATGCCGCGCCACGCACGTAGCAGGCGCACAATAATGAGATAGCCAAGCATGACGGTCAAGGCGCTGACCATCACCGAGATCATATTAACGCGCAAACCGATGTCCTCGACAAACGGGACCATCGAAAAAATGCGACCGAGTAAAACATAGAACGGCGCGCCCGGCGGGTGCGGCACGCCCAGGATATAGGAACAGGTAATGAACTCACCGCAATCCCAATAGGACGTTGTGGGTGCAACCGTGGCTGCATATACCACAAACGAGATTGCGAATACAATCGCGGCTATAATCCGGTTGACTTTGGTATGCTCCATATGAACGCGTTCCTCCTAAGATATGATAGTCGCCGTCAAGTTTGGTATGAAAGTCCCTCGCCGATGAGATCTACAAATCACAATCAGCCAACAAGCGCCAACTCGAATTTGTCACGGTAATTTTTGAAAAAGTGCGTCCGCACCGGTGCATGCTCGAGGTTGAGAAGCTGTTTGTCTGCCCGCGCAAGGCCAAATGCTTCCTCGCGCGCCCTGATGAGCAGCTCGGTATCTTTCACGATATCAGCGATGCGGAGTTCCGGTATACCACTTTGCTTTGTGCCAAAAAACTCTCCGGGGCCGCGAAGTTGCAGATCCACTTCCGCAATCCTGAACCCGTCATTTGTCTGCGACAAAGTTTCAAGCCTTTTCTTTGCATCCTGTGATACCGGATATTTTGCGATCAAAAAGCAGTAGGATGCCTTCTCTCCGCGGCCAACGCGCCCGCGCAACTGATGCAATTGTGGCAGACCGAAGCGGTCGGCATTTTCCACC
>CAZVSL010000127.1:0-12847 GCA_964629935.1 uncultured Calditrichaceae bacterium
AGCGGCCAAACAGTCGGCAACACGGCCAACGTGCCTTAATCATATATAGTTATTGAACTTAAAGTGATGCTTGAAATAGCTTTCAGACGATGGATGCACATAGAAAACGAAAGTCAGCAAGCAACCGTTTTTCATAATGAAAAAAGCTTGCCAAAAATGAAAAAGAAAACGCCGCCGCAAATGCCTTAGAATTCGGAACACACGCTCTTAAAACTTTTTTCTTGACATTTTACTCATTTGTTGTTATTATCTTCCCGACTTATTGAGAATCAATCTCAACTTTTCATAATCGGAACGATTATTAATAACTTTTCCAAAATCAATTTAACCGGAAGGAGGTAACTTGATGTTAGAACCAAATAGAAAAGCGTGCTGATGAGTGGCATTCATCAACACGCTTCATTCCGTTCGAAACGTTGCAACACACAAAGGCAACATTTCTTAAAACAGAGATTTAACTTTACTAAGTATCTCGTAAAAAGTCAAATACAATTATTCGAGATCTGAAAGGATTGGACCAGGCATGAAACACATTGCGACTCTTATTTTGGCGCTGCTGTTCCTGCTGCCACCAAATACAGCGATATTCGCACAAACCCAAACCAAAGCGGATACCTTGAGTGAGCTGCTCAGAAGAGTGGAGATACTAACGGAAGAAATCGAGAAAGCAAAACTCGGAGAGGTGGCTGAAGTGAAATATGAAAGCCGCTTTGGCATGGGACCTGCTGCGTCGAAGATTTATCAGCTAACCAAAACCGGTGTATCAATCGCAGGATATGGTGAGGTAGTCTACAACAACTTCTCCGATGAAACCGATAGCGGTGCTCCGTCCTCCGCCCGCGACCAGATAGATTATCTGCGCCATATCACCTATCTCGGCTTCCGCTTCAACGATTGGCTTATTTTCAACTCTGAAATCGAGTTTGAGCATGCCAAGACAGCGCAAGGATCACCAGGTGCGGTATCCATAGAGTTTGGTTATGTTGAGGCAATGATTTCGCACACACTGAACATTCGTGCCGGCATGGTACTGGTGCCCGTGGGTATCGTCAATGAATTTCACGAGCCGCCCACCTTTCACGGCGCCGGACGACCGGAAGTAGAACGCAGGATCATTCCGACAACATGGCGAACCAACGGCCTGGGTATTGTGGGCGCAGCAAAGAATGGCATTGGCTACAAGCTCTATATCACAGAGAGTCTCAATGCAGCGAACTTCTCTTCAAGCGGCGTGCGCAGCGGGCGGCAGAATGGGGCACAAGCGATTGCTGAGGATTTGGCGCTGACGGGCCGATTGAACTACACAGGCATACCGGGGCTCGATTTTGGCGGTTCGTTTTTTATCGGCAATACGGGCCAGGGTTTGGCAGACACCAGCGGCGTGACCGTGGACGCAAGATATACGCTGTTCTCACTGCACGCCATGTTTGCCCGCAAGGGCCTTGAATTGCGCGGTCTGTTTGCGCACGCTACGATTGACGAGGTGGCTCGCCTCAACGGCGCACTTGGCTTTACCGGCAGTCAGTCTGTCGGAGAGACACAGAGCGGCTTTTATGTCACGGCTGCTTACGACGTGCTGCCGTTGCTCGCACGTGGCACCTCGCACTATCTGGCGCCATTCGTGCAATTTGAAAAATTCGATACGCAGGACGACGTTCCAACCGGTTTTGCGAAGAATCTGGCGCGGGAAAGAACGTTTGTCACGTTTGGTCTGACTTACAAGCCGCACCCGAACATCGCGTTTAAGCTGGACTATCAAAACAAAGACAATGAAGCAAATTCCGAAACCGATCAGTTCAACCTGGCGGTCAATTATCTGTTCTAACAAGCCAACATTTGCGTCCGGCATCCATTCGCCGGACGCGATTAAAAGTCATAGTGGATGACAAAGCACGCTATCTTGACAACTTTACTCGTGGGGCTGGTTTTGATTTTTTCCCCGGCCCGGGCGCAGGTATTCAAAACTCAAAAGCAGGCATTGGAGCAGGCTTTTACAGAATGCGACACCGTGAAGCGTAACACTGTTTTTCTGACCGACAAGCAGGTCGCAAAGATTCAGAAGAAGGCAAACGCAAAACTGGAAAGCAAGCTGGCTACCTATTATGTTGGCGTCAAATCGGATTCCGTGACCGGCTATGCATTCTTTGAAACCAATATTGTACGCACAAAACCGGAAACATTCATGGTCGTAGTAAATCCCGATGGCTCAGTCCGGTTTGTCGAAATTCTGGCTTTTTACGAACCCATGGATTATTTGCCCACCGACAGATGGTTTAGGCTGTTCGAAGGTAAAGTACTCAACAATGAGCTGTGGCCCAAGCGCGGCATTCATAATATATCCGGCGCCACCCTGTCAGTGCGCGCCATTACGTTGGGCGTCCGTCGCATATTGGCAACTTATGACATCGCCATAGCCAGGGAGGTATCAAATTGAAATACATGCAGAACGGCGGCTTTCAAAACCAGGCACTGATGAAGTTAACGTTGCTCTTTACCCTGCTGTTTTTGACAGCGTTTTGGGTGAGCAACTTCGCCATCTTTTTCGCGAAGATGAACCTCACCCCGGCTTCTGTGCAAGCGTATTATCTCGGCTCCGAAGAGCAGTTTACCATGCCCAAGACTTATCAAGCCATGCTCGAGGTGACTCACGCCCACCTGCCGATGATGGCTATCGTGGTTTTGCTGCTCACGCATCTTCTTATTTTTGCACCCTACAGTTTTAAGGCAAAAGTAGTGTTTATTGCGGCAAGCTTCCTGCTGGCATTGTCGAATGAAGCAGCAGGCTGGCTGGTGAGATTTGTGCACCCAAACTTTGCATGGATGAAAGTATTTACCTTTGCCGGATTTCAGACGATGCTTGCCTTTCTGCTTTCGGCATTGACTATATTCTTGCTGAGGAGCAAAGGCAAGAACGACAAGTCTGGCGGCTACAAATCCAACAGCAACGGCAGCAAAGACGATAGCACCGAACGATCAGAAACGTATGCAACCCATCCGAATTCATAACAATTACGGACTGGATTTTTCGTTGTATCTCGCAACGAAAAAGCTTGCTATTTTTAAAACAGTTGGTTATTTTTGGACCATGTGTTTTATCAATAAAACACATGTATTGTCGTCAAAAACCAAGGCATGCACTTCAACCAACTGCAGCGAGATACTCAAAATGGAAGTCTGGAAAAGTTTTGAAAAAAACAAGATTAGTCACAGTGCAGCCCATCATCTCATGACGATTTACAATCTGCTTGAGAAGAATGGGTATGCGCGTGTGTCGGACGTCGCCCGTGGTCTGGAAATCACGCGCGGTAGCGCTTCCATAACTTTGAAGGCTCTGAAAGAAAAAGGCCTCGTGCGGGAGGACGAAAACAAGTTTCTGCGACTCTCATCTGAGGGCGAACGAATCAGCCACACCATTCGCTCCATGCGAATCATTTTCATGAAATTTCTCATCGAGGTGCTTCATGTTGATGCCAAGCAAGCGGAAATCGATGCGTGCAAGGTTGAGCATTTGCTTAGCCTTGAGACCGGTGAAAGGCTGCTGAACTTCATGAAGTTTGTATCTTCCGATGATCCCGCCGTGAAGCAATTTCAGCGCGCTTTGCGGCATTTTGAAGGAGTGTGTTGTGGCTCGCCGGAAGAATGTGAGTTTTGTGAAACAGAGTGTTTGAAGCCCGAAGAGTAGTTCTGGCAATGGCGAACGATTCATGAAAGGGAAAGTTGTAATGAGCAAAAATGAACCTCAGTGCCTGTTTTGTCAGCGCAATGACCAGGATGTTCCGCTGGTCTGCCTGCGATATCGGGGAGAAGCGAACTGGATTTGTCCGCAACATTTACCGATCTTGATTCATGATCCGGCCCAGCTTGTTGGCCGGTTGCCGGGCGCCGAACATCTGAAGCCGGCTGAACATCACGATTAACGGATTCAAGTGTACTGGATAACACCTTCAAAGAAGTGAGACGGAAGCTATGAAAACCAAATATCTGGAAGAGCTGATGCCTGGCGAGACCGCTATCATCCATCAATTGATTCAAAATGGCGGTAGCGAAACGAATCTAATGGAGATGGGCTTGACAGAAGGCACACCGATTCGCATGGTAAAGTTTGCACCGCTAGGAGACCCGGTAGAGCTGAAAGTTCGCGGCTATCATCTATCCATAAGACGTTCAGAAGCAAAAACGACTGTAGTAGAACAGGATTGATATGACGGAGACCCGCACAGCAAAGTCGGCGCTTGCCCGTCCGGCTGATCATCTGGATGTTGCACTGGTGGGCAATCCGAATTCTGGCAAGACTACGGTATTTAATGCACTTACCGGTCTGCGGCAGAAAGTCGGCAACTACCCCGGTGTGACCGTCGAAGACAGGAGTGGCTTCTTCACGAAGTCAAACGGGGCGCCCGTGCATATTCATGATTTGCCCGGGATGTACAGCCTGATTCCAAATTCTCTCGATGAGAAGATCGCTGCTGACATCATAACCGGCTACACGCCAATTGATGGAGATTTAAGGGTGGTCGTTGTGGTAGCAGACGCCAGCAACCTGAGCCGCAATCTCTACCTCGTCACTCAGGCAGTGGAACTCGGCCTGCCAGTTATCCTTGCCCTGAACATGGTTGATGCGGCAGAAGCCAGAGGCCTATCCATCGACTACGCCACGCTCTCGAGGCAACTTGGCATTCCGGTTTGTCCTGTGGTTGCGAACAAGGGCCGGGGCATTGCCGAGTTGCGCCAGACCATCCTGGACGTCATCGAAGGAAGGCAGAAAAATAATGGCGCGCGGGCCAGATTGCCATTGAAACCGGATATAGAGCAGACTCTGGCTCCTGTAGCGCAATGGCTCCATCAACACTCCCGGCTGGACGAGACAGCCAGTCGCGCAGAAGCAGTAAGGCTGGTTTCCAGCAACAAAGCTCTGCAAGGCTGGCAACAGCTTTTGAACAACGGCATGAATGGCCAATACACCAACCTGACAGAATTGGTTGAAGCAGCTCGCAGGACACTAACTGAACGCGGTATTGGCTGTCAATCCCTGGAAAGCCGATTACGTTATGCCTGGATAGATACCATTTGCAGTGCGGCTGTGCAGGAAACAAGCACTGAGGACATCTCCATAAGTGAAAAAGTGGACCGGGTTCTGACACACCGGATCGCCGGGCCGCTTGCCTTTGTACTGATCTTTGCCGTGATATTCCAGACCATCTTCTCGTGGGCTGAAGTACCAATGGATGCCATAGAGGGCGGAGTGGCCTGGACCGGCGAGAAAGTTGCGAACCTGATGCCGGACGGCGTACTTGAAGACCTCATAGTCAATGGTGCGATCGCCGGTGTTGGCGCAATTCTCGTCTTTTTGCCGCAAATCCTTTTCTTGTTCTTTTTCCTCTCGCTGTTGGAAGCGACCGGCTACATGGCCAGGGCTGCCTTCATTATGGACCGCTTCATGCGAAGTGCGGGTCTGAGCGGACGCTCTGTCATCCCGTTGCTTTCGTCTTTCGCCTGTGCCATTCCCGGAATCATGGCAACACGGACCATTCAAAACACGCGCGAACGCCTCATCACAATCATGATAGCGCCGCTGATGAGCTGTAGCGCGCGACTTCCGGTATACGCGCTTATGATCGGCGCCTTCATCCCCAGCCTGACCTTTTTCGGCATCTTCTCACTCTCCGGCCTCACGCTTCTGGCGATGTATTTGCTCGGCATTCTTGCGGCTGTTTTTGCGGCGCAAGTGATGAAGCGTTTCTCAGCACGCACCGGGCCACCTTCTACTTTTGTGATGGAGCTGCCGCCGTATCGCATGCCATCTTTGCGCTGGACGCTGTGGCAGATGTTGGAGCGCGCCAAGATATTTGTAACAGATGCAGGCAAGATCATTCTTGCTATGTCCATTGTGCTCTGGTTTCTGGCCTCCTATCCCAAACCGGAGAACCCGGAAACCTCAAACAGCCAGGCTATCAAACAGAGTTATGCCGGGCAGCTCGGCAGAACGCTTGAACCGGTCATCGAGCCGCTGGGCTTTGACTGGAAAATGGGCATTGGACTCATCACCTCATTTGCAGCCCGGGAGGTGTTGGTTAGCACGCTGGCAACGATATATAACGTCGAGGGTGCGGATGAAACCTCCGTGACTTTGCGAGACAAACTCCGCAATGAACGCGACCCTGACACAGGAAAACCGGTCTACACACCGCTCGTCGCAGTATCGCTGATGGTGTTTTTTGTCCTGGCCTGCCAGTGCATGTCGACGGTCGCGGTGGTCAAACGGGAAACCAATAGCTGGCGCTGGCCACTAACAATGATTGCTTACATGACAATATTGGCCTACATCGGTTCGTTTATCGTGTATCAGGGGGGCTTGCTTTTAGGAGTGGGATAAGATTTTTATGCAGGAATTGATTGCTTATTTGATTGTTGCCGCCGCGGTAACGTTCTCAGCGAGAAAATTTTTTCGTCAGTTCACGCAGGGCGAAAAAGGCAGCAAATGCGCCAAATGCGAGCTGAACAAGATGATGGTCGAACGCACTCAGAATAGCAATCAAAAGTAGCCCTTTCGTCTTTTTCAAAAATCACAACATCTTTCCCTTCACTTAATCCGAACGCGCCGGCGCCAAATAAAGCCGCTTTGCTTCTCTCAACAGCTATGAAGTCTGATTCTCCTGCCACAACGCATCTCGCAGGCCGGAGGCACGCTTGATTCTGCGAGCGATGGCCTGCCGGAAAACGCTCTCCTCGCCAATGATCGAAACCTGCCTGGTAGCGCGCGTGATGCCCGTGTAGATGAGCTCGCGCGTCAGAATTGGTGAATCATCCTCCGGCAACAGCAACAGCACGTGCTCAAACTCAGAGCCCTGGCTTTTATGCACGGTCATGGCATAGGCGGTTTCATGCGGCGGAAGCCGGAACGGCCGGAACTTGCGAAAAGTATTTTCCGGACCGGGGAAATACACCAGAAGCTCACCGGCGTTGGCGCTGTCCTCGAGCACAATGCCAAAATCGCCATTGAAAAGCTGCAACTGATAATCGTTCTCCGTAATGAGAATGGGTTGGCCGGCATACCAGCGTCGTGTATCTTCAGGCAGTGATTTTCTGGTAATGTTTTCGATGCGACGATTGATGGTGTTGACGCCCTGCGGCCCCTCTCGCACGGCGCAAAGAATCCGAAAACGGCTGAAATGGCTGAACATTGCCTCCGGCTCACTCCTGACAGTATAGCCCTGGAAATGGTCGGTGAGGTATTGCGACAGGCTGGCCTCCTGCAGATTTTGCCAGGTTGCATCCGGAAATTCGCTCGATGCCAGCACTTCAAACGTTCGTTTCGCATCTCCCTCATTGACTGCGCGGCTCGCTGCACCAATTCCTTTCTGCGTGTCAAACCGATAGCTTTTTTTCAAGAGCACGAGACTGTCTTGAATCCCGCGCGAATCCTGCGGCGTGGTCGCTATCTGCTGTTGACAAATCTCGCGCAGAATTGAGAGAAATCCCGCCGTGAATGAATCGAGGGCTGGCGGATAACAAATGTCGGCCAGGATTGCACCTGCTTCCACAGAAGCAAGCTGATGGTTATCACCCAGCAGAATTAAGCGCGTATGCGGCAGCAGTGCTTGAACAAGCTTGGACATGAGGGCCAGGTCAACCATAGACGCCTCATCCACAATAAGAACATCTGCTTCCAGCGGATTCTCGTCATCGTGCCAAAAATATGGCGAATGCCGCCGGTAGCCGAGCAAGCGGTGGATGGTTTGTGCCTCTTCCGGAATCATTTCCCTGACCTGCCCGGAACACGGCAGCACAGATTTTGCGGCGCGGATAGCATCCTGCAGCCTGACAGCGGCCTTGCCGGTCGGCGCAGCCAGAAGTATGCGGGTATCGGCCTTCTGCTCAAGAAGCAGGGCGATGATCCTGGCTACCGTAAATGTTTTGCCGGTCCCGGGGCCGCCCGTGATGACACACAACTGTTTCAGCAATGCTGTGGCTGCGGCGACACGTTGCCAGTCTGTTTCCTCTGCATTCTTTGGCGGAAAGTACAGTGCAATGCGCCCTGCGAGTGCCGCCAAATCAGATGGCGTGAACCTCTGTTGAGAGGCAGACAAAATGAACGCAGCCAGTCTTCTCTGATATTCCCAATACCGGTTTAGATAAAGCCTCTTGCCCTGATCGAGAATCAAAGGTTTGAAATCACCAGGCGCTCCCACTACGGAACTGGCAGAGCGCAGTCTCGCCTCCACATCAGGCATGATCAGAGCAGAATCGAAACCCTCTCCAAGATTATCCTGCAGGAAGGCCGCATCTGTTAGCTCATTCAAATCGAGGCAAACATGACCCTGGCGGGTGAGGGAGCTGACCAGCGCGATAATGACAAACAATTCCTGACTGTTGTCTTTGGCCAGACGAAGGATAAGGTTCGCAAAGTGGATGTCCAGCTCGGAAATCTTCGAATCGGTTGCTGCAATGTTTTGGCGCATCGCCAGCTCCTGTATAAGCTAAGAAAACAACCCGCAAAACGTACACATATTTGCTTTTAGAGTCAAGCAGAGCGCTGTTGCGCCCCAACTTTTTGCCTTGATTTCTTGGCAGCCATTAACTATATTTAGCCTTTCCAATTACTTAAATTCATCTCATCCAGGAGACACGTTTTGGCTGATCTATTCGATAAGTGCAACAAATTCACACGGGCCAGAGAGCTGCAAGCTCAGGGGTGGTATCCCTACTTCAAAGCGATCAATTCCGGTGCGGACTCAGAAGTAGAGATCGACGGGCACAAACTTATTATGATCGGTTCAAACAATTATCTGGGGCTGACTCAGGACCCCAGAATCAAAAAGGCCGCCCAGGACGCGATCGAGAAATTTGGTTCCGGCTGTACCGGGTCACGCTTTCTAAACGGAACCCTATCCCTGCACGAAGAGCTGGAGGAAAAGCTCGCAGAGTTCATGGGCGCCGAAGCCTCTCTGGTTTTTTCCACGGGATTCCAGACCAATCTCGGCACGCTCGCCACCATAGTAGGCAAGGACGATGTAATTTTTGCAGACCGAAACAACCACGCCAGCATTGTCGATGGCAACCGCCTGTCATTCGGCCGTGTTGTCAAGTTCAAACATAACAATATGCGCGATCTGGAGAGACTGCTGGCCGCCAGCAATCCGAACGCCGGCAAGCTCATCGTGGTCGACGGCGTGTTCAGCATGGAAGGCAATCTCATCGATCTGCCAAACATCACCAAACTGGCCAAAGAGTATGGCGCCCGCGTAATGGTGGATGATGCCCATTCCATCGGCGTCTTTGGCAAAAACGGACGTGGAACAGCCGAACACTATGATTTGCAAGATGATGTAGATATCATCATGGGTACCTTCAGTAAATCCTTTGCCTCGCTCGGTGGATTTATTTCTGCCAAAGAGAACATCATACATTATATCAAACACCACGCTCGCGCTCTGATTTTTTCTGCGAGCATCCCGCCGGCTAATGCGGCCTCGGTTTTGGCAGCCCTCGAGATTATCAAAAAAGAGCCCGAACGGCGCGAAAAATTGTGGCGCAATGTCCGAAAAATGAAAACCGCTTTTGACGAAATGGGCTTTGACACCTGTGGCAGCGAAAGCCCGGTCATTCCCATCGTAGTGGGCAAAGACACAGATACCTTTGTCTTCTGGAAAAAGCTCTTCGAAGCTGGCGTGTTTACCAACCCAGCCATCCCTCCTGCCGTACCACAGGGGAAATCGCTCATTCGCACAAGCTATATGGCGACCCACACCGAAGAAGAGCTTAACACGGTTCTGGATATCTTCGAGAGGCTGGGTAAAGAATTTGGCCTAATATAAACAGACTCCGTGACAATTCTTCTCGCTATGCAAAGAGGCCGTACTTGTACGGCCTTTTTTGGATCATCCGCATGAATATCAGCAAGAAGGGAAAGAAAACGAAATGAGCACACTCGAAATTGAGAAGGTACGCTCGAAAAAAGATCTTGACCGCTTTGTAAAGCTGCCCTGGCAAATCTATAAGGATGATCCACATTGGGTGCCGCCTCTGATCATGGACATGAAAAAGCTGCTAAACCGGAACAAGAACCCATTTTTTAAACACTCCGAAGCAGAGCTTTTCCTCGCTAAGCAGAACGGCAAATACGTTGGCAGAATCGCCGCCATCCTCAATAACAACCACAACAGTTTTCATGGAGAGAAGACCGGATTCTTTGGTCTGTTCGAATGTGTGAATGATGCTGACGTGGCCAGGAGCCTCATGGTTGCCGCCCGCGAATGGCTCAAGACCAAAGACATGACCCTGATGCGCGGTCCGGCCAATTTGTCGAGCAACGACAACTGGGGTCTCCTGATCGAGGGCTTTGAGGTACGGCCAGCCATCATGATGCCCTATAATCCGCGTTATTATCCTGAATTGGTGGAGGCAGCAGGATTGCAGAAGGAAAAGGAATTGTTCGCCTATTACTTTCACCGCGATATGCCCATCCCGGACCGTTTCATCAAATTTGCTGATAAGGTTCTGCAAAACGAAGACGTTACCTTTCGCAACATAAACATGAAACGCTTCAACAAGGAAGTGGAGATCGTCAAGACCATCTACAATGATGCGTGGCAGCGGAACTGGGGATTCGTCCCTATGACCGATGAGGAGTTCGAATACATGGCGAAAGATCTCAAACCAGCCGTAGATCCGGATATCGCTTTCATTGCGGAGGTGCAGGGAGAACCGGCGGGATTCTCGCTTTCACTGCCAGACTACAACGAAATCCTGAAGGATATCAACGGCCGTCTGCTGCCATTTGGCATTTTCAAGCTGTTGCTTAACAAAAACAAGATAAAATGGGTGAGGGTCATCACACTTGGCGTGCGGCAAAAATATCAGAACAAGCGTGGACTTGCACCGGCATTCTATTACGAGACCTACAGGCGTGGCAAAAACAAAGGATATGAAAAGGGTGAGTTTTCCTGGATACTCGAAGATAACACGTTGATGAATCGCGCTTTGGAGGGATTGGGCGCCCAACTCTATAAAAAATACGCGCTGTACGCCACTAATCTGTGATTACTCATACCAGTACAGGATTCTGCCACAACCCTCGCAGTTTATGACATCCTGATCTTTGCGACCACGTGTGATCAATTGTGTGGGTACGCGCATGAAACATCCCAGACAGACATCGTCCTTGACCGGTACGATTGAGCGTTTATACCTCTTCCTGAGCTTTTCGTAATTGAACAGCAACCGCTTGTCAAGCTTTGCGGTCAATTCACTCCTTGCTTCCTCGAGCTTCTCTCTGCCCTCGACGTCGAATCCAATTTGCTTGACATCTTCGATGTCTTTGATCATGATGTCCAGATCCTGCAGGGCGACAAGCAGCTCAAGCTGTTTGTTTAGCATTAGCCTAACTCCTCAAACGTTTTGACAAGATCATCATAAGAGGAAACCTTCATAAAGCGGTCACGATTTTTATTATCGTGTAACACTTCAACCAGCTTGCCCAGTACGGGCAAATACCGGTTGTCTTCTTCCTGCGGCGGCGCCAGTACAACAAAAATCAGCTTCACAGGTTCATCGTCAATGGCATCGAAGTCGATGCCTTTATCAGATTTTCCAAATGCGATCTTGACGTCCATGGCAGCCGTGGTACGACCGTGTGGAATGGCAACGCCCTTACCAATTCCGGTGCTGCCTAAAGTCTCTCGCTTGTATAGCATCTCGAGAATGATTTCTTTGTTACGTACGAGTTTGTTATCGACAAAAAGCTCCGCCAGCTCCTCGAGGGACTGCTTTTTATTCTTGGCGGTCAGGTTTGGAATGAACAGTTCTTCGCTGAAATATTTGGTTAGATCCTTACTTTCCATTATCACCCTTTCATTCGAGCTGTTTTTTCCATTTTGGCTATTCCACACGACTCGCATCATCGATCACCTCTCGTAAAGCCGGGAGTAAGTACAAATTGTCCAATTCAACATTGGCCTTAATCTCATTCGCTATAATTCTGATCTTCTGCTCCATCCCGAGGTCCTTGTTGATCACAATCTGGCGCTTGTCTTTGTAGCGATACAAGCCTCCTTGAAACTCGCCTCGTTCATAGCGAACTTCAATTGAAAGATCGGACAATATCTTTTCCAGGCTCTCAAGAATGCTTTCGTCGTCCATTTGTTAGAGGTATTTGTCCATTTTTTTACGTTTGGCGATATCGACGATATCCTTCACTTCCTGCGCACGCTCACGAGGACAGATGAGCAAGGCATCATCCGTATCCACGACGATCAAATCATCCACGCCCAACAACGCGACGCATTTGGTGGCGGCATCAACCTCAACCAGGCAACCATGGCTGTCTTTCAGAATATGATTACCCTTCACAACGTTCTCATGCGCATCTTTTTCGCTCAGTTTATAGACTTCATCCCAACTGCCTAAATCGTTCCAGCCAAAACTGCCCTTCAGCACCTTGACGTCCTTTGCATGCTCCATCACGCCATAGTCAATTGAGATGGTGCGAATCTGGCAGTACACGCGCTCGATAGTCTCGTACTCCCGTTCTGTGCCCAGGGCTTTTCTGATTTCGCACAGACCATCATAAAGCTGGGGCAGATTTTCTTCCAATTCCCGCAGAATCGTCTGTACCTTCCAGATGAAAATACCGCTGTTCCAGAGAAAGTCGCCGCTGCTGAGAAAGCGGTTTGCGGTTTCCAGATTTGGCTTTTCGGCGAAGGTTTTTACCTGCAGCACGTTTATATCATCGATCGCTTCAATCTGATGGTTGCATTGAATATAGCCATAACCCGTAGCCGGATACTTCGGCTCGATGCCAATGGTCACAATTCCATCAGAATCACGCGCAACCCTCTCCCCCACTTTG